>JANLZV010000045.1:0-10824 GCA_031366425.1 Pyrinomonadaceae bacterium
CGACCGCCAAATCGCTTCGCCATCTCGTCCATGTTCGCGACCGCTTTCAGCATGGATTCGTAAATCTGCGGGTAATCCAGCGAGACGCTGACAAAAAAATCTGAGTCGTCGGGAAAGACGTTTGGCGATTCGGGAACGAGCGCAGGGCCGGAGATAAACTGGGACACAAAAGGAATCGCGCCGCCCTTGCCATCGCTCCCGTTAAGGATCAACGTGCGTAGCACATAAGAGTCACCTTCGAAGACGATCGCCGCTGCGACCGCTTCAGGCCATTTAGTCGCTCCGCCAAAGAACAGACTGTAAAGCGAAAGGACCGGGTCTGGAGCAGGCGGGGGCGGACCGATGGCGACTGCCGGATTCCCATCGTCGGGAGTTTGCACGGGCATGGCCTCGAGTCTCGGCGAAGTGTCGGGCAGCGACTCGACGGGCGGTGGTGGCGGCAGCGTTTCGTCCATCGCCGGATCGACGATTTCCGCTTCCGTTTCGATTGGCGTTGGCTCAGGCGTAGGCCGGTTGGCCGCTTCGATCTCGCGTTTCTTCGCTTCTTCCTCGTACTTCTTGTATTGCTCTACCTGTTCCTTTTCGATGGACTTCACGTCCACATAAACAAAAATCGATTCCGACGCGAAACGATTGCGCGCGGTCGCGAAGTTTTGATCTTCGGACAGCAGGGGAGTGCCGCGCGGCGCGAGGTCTCTAAATGAAACCGGCTTCTCGCTGATCAGTACGATGTTGCCCGCCTGCTTGATGAAGTAGGGTGGAGGCGCCGGCGTACTGTCCGGCCGCGGTGAAGGCAATACGGGAGCAAGGACCGGAGCCGTGGCAACGTCCGCCGGCTTTTTAGGGGTCGGAGTTGGCGTCGGCGTCGCCAGTAGCGTGGGCACAAAGCGCCGCAACTTCGGATCAAACTTTGCGGCTTCTTCGGCAGAAGCAAACTCGACCGCGACGAGTGCTACAGGAAGCTTCGCGTCGCCAGCCCAAGTAGCGATCATTATGCGCGAACTTGCGAGCGCATCAGACTGCGTGTTGAGCCACTTCAGCATCGTTTTAAACTCGCTTGGCGAACTGGCCGACTTGATCAGTGGCCCGAGCAGGTCAGTCACGGCTGGTGAACGAACTAGCTGACCGACGGTTCTCACTTCGACGTAGATCCGATAACTCTCGGCGCCGAGCAACGCATCGAAAGAAGGCGCGACTGCGGGTGCGGGAGTAGGGGTAGGCTTGGGCGCCGCGACCGGGGTCTGGGCCGCAGGTTTCCTGGGCGATCCCGCCCGGCGTTGCTGCGCGACCAGCGGTGATACCGCGAACACTATGGCCAGTACGAGGCTGATCAGGGGTTTGCTATTTTTAAGTCTCGACATGTGAGTATCGGTGTTGATTGCGTGCAGGCTTCAGCCGCGCGCATAACAGGGTTCAGGTTTTTTAATGCGCCACGCGCCGCCAAACACCTGCTTCGCCTTCACTACTGATCAGTCGTTTCACTTCACGGTAAGCAGCAGCGTAGGCGAGCCTCATTTCGTTGGCGGATCGGGCTATCGTTAGTTGGCGCTCAATTTCATCCGGCGTCAAACGATTTCGCGGTTCGTATTGCTTAAGCATCCGGCCTTCGTCCGCATAGTGTAATGCCAATCCCTCCGCCAACCAGCGCGGCGTTTGTCCGCGGCCCACAATATCAATCACTGTATGTACGAGTTAGTGGCGCAAGGTTGTTTCGAGTATTCGACGGCGCCTCAAAGTAGCGAGCGGTTGAAGCTCGATACGATTATTTAGAGTTGCGGCTGCGGCCCATGGAGGTTGTCTCGTCCGGCCCACAAAATCGCCAGTCGTCTCGTTGACAAAGATTTCCAGAGCAGGGAAGCGCGGGTTAACTCCGGCGGCGGCGAATTGGGCAATCAATGAGCGCCGGCTCGTTTGCAGGAAATTCAACAGCGCTTCAATCTCGCGTTGGTCAACATTGCTCGGATAGCTGATCCGAAAGTCTTCACTGGCTAACGTGCGCCGTCCGCTGGACCTGGTCTTTGATCGCTGAACCGCGGTCCGCTGTTCAACTTCGAGAGGAGCGTTCCAAAGTAAATCTGCCGCGCTTCTCGCTCCGTTTTCTTCGCGGTCCACGCGCGTTCCGGGAAAATATTTCGCGAGGATTTGCCGGAAACTAGCTCCATGTTCCGCCATCACGTGAGCGCCTTCCTGGCAAAGGCCCAGGCCATGACCAAAACCACTGCCGCGAAAGACGAAATTCGAGCCTGACCGGGAAATGACGAAGCGTGAACTCTTCAACACGTTCCATCCCAGGGCCCGGCCCACGATGATCTTGAAATCCCATCCGTGGACCGTGAGTCGTCGATCGCCTTCGAGTGCGATCAGTTCCGCACGTCCGGTTACATCGCTTCTGCTGACGTTGATGCTGTGCAAGTGATCGCCGATGTTTGTGCGCGGATCGCTCTTGAGCGCTTTCAGAAGTTGAACTTCCGAGATGGTGTCGGTCCAATGAGCGTGCGGCTCGTTTGCGCACGAATCGTCGCGCACCCCTCTCAGGTAAGGCGGCGCCGTCTCTCCCCAAAGCGATGTTAGATTTGCGGTAGCGCCGCCACATGAGGCACTGAAGTAAGAGTCAGCAACTTCCGCGTCACTACCCATCAGGATTACGCCGTGCGTCGATTCGACCGCATCAGCGACTGCGGCCGAGACGTCCGAGCCATCAGCTTTCAGCGCCCGGAACCTTTGGCAGTGTGTGGACGTGCAAAAGTCGTAACCATCACGCGCGTGCCGATGAATGTTCTTGACGGCGTAGGTCCGGCTGGCCACCGCGAGGGCCTTCAATGCTTCGCCTTCAGTTTCCACGCTACCCTCGGCTGCGACTACGCCGCGCACATAGTCTTCGAGCGACATCGTACGAATGGAATCTTCCGAACCTGATCGAACTCTAACGGTAAAGCCTGAACGCGGTGTCGACCCGTTTAACTCAAGCGGCTTCGCAACTGCTGCACTCTGCGAGCTGCCGGAAGCGTTGACGTTCCCAGGTTTGTCCGTCTCCCTACCCCGAGCGTAGGCCGCAAAAATCGGACGCGCGACTTCCGCCGCCTCGGCCCCATGACCTCGCGACAGGAAGACCAGCACCGCCAGTTCCGGTTGATCTGAAGCAACAGGCGCGAGTTCTGATCCATCGTTAAAGTTCGAAACGAATCCCACGAACCAACCCTGCATGCGAAACCCGCCCTGCTCGGTCGCCGTGCCGGTTTTGCCAAATACGTAAAGTGGAAGTGAGTAGAGATGCGCGGATTCAGCGGTGCCATAACGGACCGCGCCCCGCATCCCTTTGATCACTAGCGCCCGGTCTTCCGGATCTACCGCCACGTCTGTTTGCAACTCCGGGACGAAGCCGCTGGCGCGACCGACGCGCGGCGCAAATCGATGGCCGCCATTTACTAAAGTTGCGTAGGCATTGATAAGTTGAATCGGCGTCGTCTGCAGGTAGTCGCCTTCGCCCATCGCGTTTTCCGGGGTCCACTCGCTGCGCACGATCTTGCCGGCTGATTCAGCAGCTCGGTTGATTCCGGTCTTTTTGCCAAAGCCGAAGTCGGCGAGAGTCGCATTGAATGCGGGTTCAGCTAAATGCTCACCGACTTTTCCGAAGTAGTAGTTACACGAATAAGCGATTGCCTCGGTCGGATTCAGCGGTGGCAGATCGCGCGGGTGTGAACACGTGGTATGGAAATCTTTGTGGGCATACTTCTCGCGGCAGACGGATTCCGAGCCGGCATCGATTGTCTTCGTGCGCAGCGCAGCGAGCGCGGTGAAAGGCTTAATTGCAGAACCTGGATGAAACGATTCGGTTAAAGCAAGTTTCGAATTGACGAGAGCGCGAACGCGTCCGCTGCGCGGGTCCATGATGATGACTGTCCCGGCGCGGTCGCCGAGCGCCCTGTCGGCGGCGGCCTGCAAACTTTGGTCGAGTTTATTTTCGTCGTCACCGTTGAACCATGAAGCAGTGAACAGCGACGCCGATTGGCTGCGGTCCAGGACCGCGAATCCCAGCAGCATCGAAGCGCAAACGATCGCAGACGCAATCAGCCACAGCCGGCGCGACCTCGCCAGCCCGCGCTTCGTCTTAACGAGACTTCCGGAGGCAATAATCGCTTCGCTGCGTAATGATTGAGACGCAGACGTCAAACAGCCTCACTGGCCGGTTCATGCGGCGAAGAAACCGTCGAGCCGGTAGACGTCTCAGCTAAATGAGCCGGCTGGTTTGATAAAAGCGAAAGTGCCCAGACTGTGATCACCCAGCCGAAAAGCGTTAAGGCGAACACGGCGACGAGCCGGGTGACGAGGAAAGAAATTTCCAACCATGCTCGGCTGTTCGGCGTGGTCCTGAAGAGCAACCAATAGGGGAGCAGACCAAACACCAAAAAGCCGGCGACTTAAACCAGTACTGACTGCGGCGCGAATGCTTTCGCCAAATGGCTTCCGACTCTTTTGATCGTTGACCCGAGACCTTCGCGCGCCACCGCCAGCCATAAGTGAATGGTGGCGAGAGGCAGTGCCAATCCAAACGCGAGATAGCGAATGCTCGAGAGGATGGCGACGCGCCAGTCGATTGGCGAGGCTGGCTTGCGTGATCTCGAACCGAGGGCCGATTCAAACAGTTCACTGGTGGAGCCGGCGCCAAGATAATTCTTGGCTCTACCCAGCAGGTAAGCGATCAAGATTCCCAGAGCGATGATTGGCAGAGTGATCACGATCAACTTCCACGAGTTTGCAATCGACTGTTTGATTAGTGATCCAGCCGTCGATGGTGCTTTGTCGTCTCCTGCCCGCGCCGCGCTCGATGCGATCATCGCGTGGAGCAGAAAGAAGAGCACAACCGCCGCGAGCGCGAGCCCGAAAGTGAATACGACCTGGGCCAGGCTGGCCTCGCGGGTGGCCATGAACAGATAAAGCGAGCCCAGCAAGGCAGCGTAAACCAGCGCGATTAAGGCGATGGTTCGCCGGTTCGCGAACACGTTTCGCGCTGAGTTGATGATCGAGTTGAAGGTTTCATTCAGCATCAGTTTTTCCTTAGTCAATTGCCAGCCGCCAACAGCGACGGCGCTCCGTCGTTTGCGATCTGAACTATTTTCTCTCGAGAAATGCCATCCTGCCGGACGCAGTGTTTGATTGGGTAGTCGGGCTATACATCAACTCAGCGCGAGCTGGGGCGACGCGAAAATCTCCTGGCGTCAACACCCGCAAGGCATATTGCATTGCGGCCGCGCCGTCGAAGTAATCGAGGAAGAAGACCGTGCGATTATCTCGAAACTCACGCGAGCTGTACCAATCAGACCAGTCGCGCCCCATCGAGTAATCGAAACTCAGGCCGCCGACACTTTCAATTTGCTCTGCGCCCGCGGGAATTGGATCTTCGATCATCAGATGGCGGGCCTTGCCGCCGTTGAGTTTCAGTTTCACCACGAGCATATCGCCCGAGTGAATGTCGCCTTTGAGCGGCTCCAGTTCCCACTTGAGATTGTCTCCGCCCTCGACCACTTTTAGCCGGAAGTATTCGCGAGTCAGATTGAGATCGGCCGAGCCGCGTGCAGCGACTGTCTCTTCTCCCGTGTAGTAGTCAAGCGAGCTCGAGAAATAGAGCATTCCCTTGCCGCGCTTGACGATGCGAATTTCATTGTTGCCGGCGACGTCGGTCGCGTCGCGCTTGATCGAGAAGGTTTGCGACGCCGATCCGGATGAAACATGTTGGGTCAACACGTTTTGCCCGTTCAGATAAACTTCCACGTCGTAATCCGGCGACAGTTCTTTGCTTACCTTCAGGTAGTCGATCAACCCGAGGATTGCGAAGGCCGTGTCCTTGGTCGAATCCCAGAAATAGCTGTGGCGCCGGTTAGAGACCAGCCAGCGGGCCACTTGCGGCAGCAACGAGCTGCGCGGATTGATTCCGGCGAGGGCTCGCAAAGACAACGCGGTAGCCTCAGTATCGTTTGACTCGGCAAAGTCGAGCATGGCTTTGCGTTTTGACTCCCAGTGGGTCGAGACGCTGTCCGAAGTTGCCGTGCGTTCGATCTCAGCAGCAACTTCGCGCGCGCGCTTGTCGTCTTTGCGTTGTTTTAAGGTGAGCGCCAGCAGCGCCCTACCATAAGGCTGCAGATTGCCGCGTTCGCCAAACACCTTTTCGAGATGACGGCTCTCGCTGCCGCCGCTAACTTCGAGCGCGTAAACCATAAACGCGCGTGTTTCTGCGTCGATTGCGGTGCCGGCCTGGGTGGTTCCCGCGTCAAGCATCTGCTTCAGTTTTTCACGACCGCTGGCAAGCCGGTTTTCGTCGACTTCATAACCGTTTTGTTTCGCCATGCTCAAACCGTCAACCACATATGCGGTCATGAAAGGATCGCTCTGATCATCTTTCCACCATCCCCAGCCGCCGTCTTCGTGTTGATACGCGTAGAGCCGCTTCAAACCTTTCTGCACTTTCTTGCCCAGATCGTTTGAGTCGCGGATCGACGCAGTCTTCACGTCTTTCAAGGCGCCGGTGACGATCACATTCGGGAGAAAGCTCGACATCGTCTGCTCGGTGCAGCCGTAGGGATAGGTGGTCAAATAATCCAGCGCGCCGAAAAGTGCGCCTGCGATTGAAGGTGCAACTTCAATCCGCAGGTTACGCGCGCGCGCGTCTGCGTTCTGCGGCAACGCGAGCGAAAAAGTTTTCTCGGCCGTCTCATCGGAGAAGCTGGCCGTTTCATTTTTCACCTGATGAAGTCCGCGCGGTATTACGGTCAACGGCAGTTCGACTGCATCGGATTCCGTATTGGTCAAGGCTTTTGCCAGCACCTTGATCTCGCCAACGTTTTGGGCGGAGATCTGCCAATCGATCCGATGTTCGCCCTGCTTGGTGATGGTGACGGTCTGTTTGCCGGAATTGAGCAGTTGCGCTCCGCTCACGTCGAGCGAAATCTGCGTCGATTTATCTTCGCCGAGATAGTTGTGAACGATTCCGGAAAGCGTGACGGTGTCGCCCTGGGTGATAAACCGCGGCGTTTCAAGCCGCATGATGACGTCTTTACGAGCGAGCACTTTGTATTTGGTGGCGCCCACCTTGGTGTCCGCCGTGACCCCGCGGGCGGTAGCGCGCCAGGTCGTTAAGTTATCCGGCAGATCTACTTTGACGGTCGCGCGCCCGTCCGCGCCAGTAACTACGTTGGGTTGCCAGAAGGCCGTGTCTTTAAAATTCTTCCTGATTGTCGGTTGGACCAGCTCACCTTCGTTTTTGAAATCCGCAAGCTGGTAATCCGATTTGTTTTTCGCGAGATCGATGGGCTTGTCTCCCGCGTAGCCGGTGAAACTGTAGTTGATCGACAGATGCGTTTCGACACTGTTGTAACGCATGCCGTAAAACTCGCTCTTGATGTTGCCGGCGTAATCTGGCGAGACGCTGTAAATCGCTTCGTCCACTACACCCAAACTTACTTCGGCACCTGACACCGGCGCGCCCTCAGCGTTGCGGGCCAGGATCGTGTACGACGCAGTTTCGCGCGGTTTGTACTCTTTCTTGTTGGAGATGATTTCGAGATTCAGCATCTTGTCGCGCGCGGGCACAACGAGTCGCTGATCACTCGAATACATGTCGCCGCCATGTACGTACGATACGTTGAGAAAAACGTTGGGCGCATAGTTCGCCGTGATCGGAATGTCGAGCATCACGCTTTTGCCGGGTGCGCTAACGTGCTGGACGGCCAACACGGTCGATAGTTCGGTGCTTACCAGCAAATGCGCTTTGTCCGTCGGCAGGATTGCGAGCACGTGCGCCGTTTCTCCCGGCTGGTAGGTTTTTTTGTCTGGCACCAGCTTGATGGCGGTGCGGTCTTCGCTGTAGTAGGAGGAATCCGCCCAGGCATACTTTTGGTCGGTAACCCAGAGATAGCCCCCGATTGAAGCGACTTGCTTGCCGCCCTCGCTGATCACAGTCTTGATGGAAATGTTGCCGGCTTCGGTTGTGGTGTAGTCGTAACTGGCCTGGCCTTGCGCATCGGTGTCAACTGCGGCAGACGCTATTTCGCGTTCATGCATTTCATACTCAGGGTATGAATATTCTTCATCCGCGTCCGCCTTCTTTTCCTTCCTGGTCCACGTTCGTTCCACGAATTTGAGTTGAACTTTTGCCGACACTGGCTTGCCTTCGTAGTCGGTGGTGTTCACTCGGATCTTCGCGACGTCGCCGGTGTTGTAAACGTAACGTTCAGGATTTGCGTTAGCGATGATAGTGCCGCGAGTGGCCACGAAGCTGGCGCTGCCATCAATCGTCCGGCGCGCGGAATCGGTAATCTGCGCTTCCAATCGATAGCTGTAATCGGTGGTGTCGTCTTCTGCGGCCGGCGGCACTTGAAACTCGACGTTCAGATGGCCATGCGAGTCGAGCGTACCCTCGCTCTCCTGGACCATGTCGTCGCCACCGCCGTAAAACTGTGAATACTCATCTTCGCCGCCCGATTCGTCGGCGGTCTCATCGGAGTCTTCTTCTCCATAACCCCAGGCGTAATAGGTTGATCGATAGATGTAATACTTGACTTCGGCATTAGCCACCGGCGCGCCGAAGAAATATTTTGCGTCAACCGCGAAGTTAACTTTCTGCCCAGCTTGAATAAATTTGCCGGGAGCCGCGACAGTCACTTTGTATTCAGGCTTCTTGTATTCGGCTACTTCAAAACTACCTCGGGCAGAACCGCCATCAACTTCTGCTGCAATGCTGTAGCTGCCCAGTGGCGATTCTTCAGTCGTTTCAACTTCGCCGTTGAAGGTGCCGCGCGGTGACACCGGAAGATCCTTCGTCAGGATGATGGCGCTGTTTGGATCCTGAATGGTGACGCTGACGGTGTTGCTGGAAATTGGTTTGTAAGCTCCGGCAGCATCAACCGCGCGCACAATTCCTTTGAAGTTGATCTTGTGCGTAGGCCGGTAAACGGGCCGATCCGTGTAAATGTATCCCTTGATCTCCTCGCCGCTCTCTTCTTCCTGGTAGCCGCCGAAATAAAACGAACCGAGATCCGAGATGGCAAAGTTGCTGCTTTCCCGCGCGAGAATCAATAGCGACTTCGGGTCTACTTCCTCGTCGGTCGCTTCTTCAGCAGGTTCAGCATCTTCCCCATCGGCAGGTTTCGCAATCTTCGGCTTTTCCAATTTGGTCCGGAGAATGCCCTGTTGGTCAGTGACTCCCGAAGCCACCGTCTGCTTCTCTCTGACGATTTCGACTTGGGCGCCGGGTCGAGGTTCACCGGTTTTGCGGTCGACAGTGTAAATCAGCAACTCGCCGTCGCGAGTCGTCTTATCGATCATGGTGAGATCGGTAACGACGACCACCGTGTAGGCGCGCAGATCATTTTGCACGGCTTCGACCAGGTAGACGCCGGGACTGCGCTTGCCAAGCGGAATCATTCGTTGATCGTAGGCGTTTTCCAGCGGCGGCAGCGGTTCGCGCCAACTGCTGACGAGCATATCCGGATTCAATAGGGGCACGCGGGCGTAGTCGGAAACGTTCAGCGGCGTACGCACCACTTCTTTTTCCGCGCGAAACTTCTGGTTGAAGGCCGTGCGTGAATCGCGTTTTAACTGGCCACGCACGAAGGTCTTCACGCCCGTGTAGGCCCAACGCTTGAAAGCGCGCACTCGCTCTAAAAATGATCTGCGGTGCGGCAGGGAACTAGCGACTTCTTCCTCTTCCTGTTTGCCAAGCTGGTGAGGATCTTTCAGTTCCGTAAAAAACTTACGCGGGTCCTTCACCTGGTAAACGCGAAAATCGAGATGGTCCACAGCTTGATAATCGACCCAGAGCCGCGCGGTATCGTTTGAACCGTAGGTGCGATGGGTGGAGAGCGAGAAGAATGGCTTAGTGGCCGGCGCTCGTTCCGTAGTCTCGTAGGACGGTTCTTCGAAAGATTCGGTTTTGGCGCGCGAGCGCATCGTCGCGACCGCGAGCGCTGCAGCGATTGCCACCAGATAAATGAGCGAGCCAGTCAGAGCGCGATAGGAGCGGGAATTCGTTTCAAGCACGTTGTAGGCCTCCTTGGGCCATTGGGAAACTTTTGGAAACTTAGTCAAGAATTTTTAAACGGTAGAAGCCGAGGAAGTTTGGATTGCTCTCCACCGGCCGCCAACGTTTGTTCGGGTGTAGATCCAAAACTGAAAGCGCAACCTTCTTCACCGTGCCTTCGTCAGTTGGCGACGAGCCGGTGTGATAGACAACCGTACCGCTCCCCTGGTCGCCAGTTTTCGCATCGCCCAGAAAAATCATCACGTGATAAGGAAATTTCTGGACCCACGGCTGGTAGAAAAAAAGCAGATCGCCCGCTTGCGCCTGGCGGCGATCGCGGCTGATGAATTTCGTATTGAAATTTTTCAAGGTGCGGGCGTCGGCAAATTCCGAGAAGGTGCCGTCCGCAAGTTGTCCGTCATTGTAGGAACCGAAATTTGCGCGGAAGAGTTTTTCGCCAAGTGGTCCCTGCTCGAGATTGTAACGAGCCACATCGGGAGCCACCGCCTGATACCCTGGGCCCATCTTCTGAAACCACGGACGATCATGCCGTCGCAGCGCTTCCCGCCAGGCGAACCGCACCAGGCCCGCGCAGTCGCGTTGTTCAGCATTCCACTGATCGCTCAGGTGATAAAACTGAGCTTCCGCGATCGCGCTAAACCACTGCCGAAAGTTTTCGCGGTCCATGAAGCTCTGTAGTTCGGCCGCGTCAGGGATGCCGTCGTTGTCAGCGTCAAGCGGACGCGAGCGAATCAAACTCTCTGATCCGGATGATGCGATCGCTACCGGTTTTGCGTGCTCGCGAGACGAAG
>JANLZV010000050.1:0-5352 GCA_031366425.1 Pyrinomonadaceae bacterium
CAGATATTTATCTTCGTGCGCCAGCAAAAGAATCGGTTCTTCCGGATGGTTGACCACTTTGTCCGCCAGGTACGGTTGATCATTGAGGATCAGGGCCACATAGTTTTCACCAGCGCTCTCCAGAATATCCTTCGCGGTAACGATGGTGAACTCGGCCCAGGGGATATCCCCCTCGAAAGAAATATTTTTGATCCGTCCGCGCGCCGCCGGACTTCGCACGGTTGCGCCATGAAGCATCCCGGGAAAGGAGATGTCATCGATATAGAGCGACTGGCCCGTGACCTTCTTACGGCCCTCTTTGCGGGTGACGGACTTACCAATTGTGTGATTGTCGGTTTGGGCGCTCATGAGACGCGACGGCAGCACTATTAACTCAAAGTTCCGGTACAGACAGGTTGCGGCAGATTTTCCTGGCGAGCTGATTGGATACTTCTGTATGGCGGGGTACGGCTTCGACTGCTCCCGTTTTAGGATTTATCCACAACGAATGTGCGGCGCCTTCCCGCTTAAGATAGCAACCGTGTTTACGAAGATGTCGCAACAACGAGCCTCGCTTCATTGCACGATAACCGTTTCCCGAATCGCATCCTGCGGTATGCCGCGCAACCCATCTTCACGCCTGTCTTCCAGTATCAGCGCGATCGCCTCAGCCAGATTGCCTCGGCATTCTTCAACGGTGCGACCCTGCCCGTTTGCGCCAGGTATCTCCGGACAATAACCAATGAACCATTCCCCATCTTCCTCGATCACCGAAGTGAATTCGTTGCGCATGTGACGCTTTTCTCCTCTGAATACTAATCTAACATCAAGTCAACCGGTGGTTATAGGACCTTGGGAGGAACGCGGCCGGTCATGGCCTCGATCCGTTGACGAAGGAGGGTCCGAAGTTCAGTCTGACCGGTGATATATCCATTACATCTTAGCATCATTCGCTGAACCCGTGACCCAACCGGACTACGGCTCACCCGGGCGTCAATCCTCTCGAAACTTGCGACTGATTTCGTTGCGATACGCGAGCACTTCGCGAGCTCGGCGTTCGTCTGTCCAGCCCAAGTGCTGCTGGCCGATTTTAGCAGCCGCAGTCACTGCGTTGAGACCGTTGGAGGAATTCAGTCCGACCATAGTGCGGCGCAGCAAGCAGTCGGCAAGCGTTTGGGCCAACTCTTCACGAAACGCGAACACCACTTCGGCGGCTACCGCTCCGGTCTCGTCATCGAATACTTCGCCGAGCGCCGGATTGTCTTCAATCAACTTCTGGACCTTCGAGGCGCGCGTGCCGTAAACGCGCAACAGATGCGAGCCCTCTCTCACAGTCGGGCTACTGCCCCGGAGTGACCCGCAAGCGCCTTCGCCCGCATCAGTGTCAGGAGCGCGAGCGCCTTCGCCCGCATCAGTGTTTGCGCTTTTTAACATTGCGGGCGGGGGCGCCCGCGCTCCGTTAAGATTAAGATGATCGGTTGTGAATTCAGAAGATTCATTAACTCTTTCAAAGCTATCGCGGAAAGCGGCGAAGTCTGTAGTCTCAGCGCCCGGTAACGGCAAACGACTGGTTAAACACGCTGGGGCGCTTCTTTTCAGCTCCGCAAAAATCTGGTCGACGGTTTCTTCAGCGAGACTGCGATAGGTAGTCAACTTCCCGCCGACGATAGAAACCAATTTATCAACGTGCGGGTGGCGCCGAATAAAATGGCGGCGGGTAATACTCGCTGCCTGCCGTTCGTCAGAGGAAGGGAGGGGACGCACACCCGAATAAGTGTAGAGCACGTCTTTTAAACTCAGGCCTGCGCTCGGAATCACGCGGTTTGTTTCGCGAAGAAGATAGTCAATCTCTTCCTGGTCGATCCGGACGTTATCGAGATCACCGTTGAACCGGATGTCAGTGGTACCGATCAGGTAGTGCTGATTCCAGGGAATGATGAAGAAGGGCCGATGATCTGCTTCAGCTTCAACGTAAAGTGCGGAAGCCGGCGCGCCCGGAAACGGAGCGAGGATCAGATGGCTGCCCTTCGTGCCGCCGATTAATTTCGTGCCGCCGATCAATTCTGGTCCGGCTTGGGCCAGCAGTTCGTCGACCCATGGACCAGCAGCGTTGATTACGATCGAAGCTGACGCTGAAAGCCTATTGGGTGAGCCCAAGCCCTCCTCGTCGTTTTGGCTTTTGCTGGTGCTGGTGAACTCGACTCCCTTTACTATCCCGGCCTCGACGATAATTTTATCGACGCGCGCGTAGGTCATCACAGTTGCGCCGTGGGAAATAGCGGACAAGACATTTTCAACCACCAGCCGCTCGGCGAATTCCACCTGGGCATCGAAATAAACCGCCGCGCCAAGCAATCCGGCGGGGTTCAACCCAGGCAGCCGCGCGATCGTCTCAGCCCGGGAGATCATGCAGTGTCGCGGCATTTGCTTGCCCACCGACAGCGCATCGTAAGCCAGCATCCCCGCGCGCATGAGCCAGCGCCCACGCCGCGCCCCGGCATAAATCGGAATGACGAGTTCGAGCGGGTGGACCAGGTGTGGGGCAATGGTCAGAAGGTTCTCTCGTTCAGTTAGAGACTCGCGCACCAGCCCGAATTCTCCATGTTCCAAATACCGCAGCCCGCCGTGAATCAGCCGAGTGGACCAACTTGAGGTGCCGCTGGCGAGGTCGCCTTTATCCAGGAGCAAGACTTTAAGGCCTCGCAAGGCGGCGTCGCGGGCGATCCCGGCACCGTTGATCCCGGCGCCAATCACGATCACATCAAAGTCGAATTCTGTTGATAACCCGGAAATAAGACCTCTCATAGACGTAAACCACTACCATCGCGCACCGTATCGTGCCAACCGTGCACCTTATCGGGGAAATCACGGCTGAACGCCACCTCCAAACGTCAATCAGAACCAAAAAACAATCAAGCGGGGATTGACACTCTGTACCTCGCTCTTTTGCACTCCCACTTCGGAATTCCACAGGCATAGCCATTGCTCTCCCTTGGCCAACGAATTAAGCGTGGGAAGTTGACCAGGCCAAACTACCAATTCAGTTTCGCATAGCTTAACTCCGCGCAGCTTAACCATCGTCGACGCGCCACTCGCCCGCTTCCCAGTCCGCTGGCCGCGCGTCCCGACGATAGCGACTCAAACAACTGAATAGCGAAGGAGCGTCAACATGCGTTCTATCCGGCGTTTGCACACGAATTCTCGACGAAGTGTCGATTCAACTATTTTCTTTCTGCTGCTTCTCGGCCTGCTCACCCTTGCGACGACTACGATTGTCCGGGCTGCACCCGCGCCCGACGAGGACGACGCCGATGAGTACGACATTAAAGCGCGCGTTGCTCGGGTCAGTTTGATCAAGGGCGACGTAAATCTCAAACGCGCCGGCAACAAAGATTGGGAAAAGGTGCGGATCAATTTTCCTTTGGTCGAGGGCGACACGATCTCAACCGATCGCGAGTCACGAGTCGAGATCCAGATCGACGCCAGAAACTTCGTTCGGCTCGGATCCAGTTCGATCCTGCGGGTCGTCACCCTCCGCGACGAAGGCGTGGCGTTGAGCGTTGTAGAAGGTACGGCGACTATTCGGCTGGCTCGGTTCGATCGTGATCATGAATACTTCGAAGTCGACGCGCCTAAGACAACTCTGGCTGCCGAAAAGAAAGGCCTCTATCGCGTCGATGTTTCGACTGCAGGCCGCGTGCGTCTGACAGCACGCGACGGCGGGCGGGCCCGCATCTATTCCGAAACGTCAGGCTTTGCCTTGCGCGACGGTCGCGCCGCCGAGCTCATCCTCGAAGGTGAGAATTCAGGCGACTGGGAGTTTGTCTCCGCGGCCTCGGATTCATGGGACAGCTGGGTTGAAGGTCGCGAACGATATCTCGCCGAGCGTCTGCGTTACGACGTCCAGTATTACGATCAGTACACCTGGGGCGCGGAAGATCTCGACGCCTACGGAAACTGGTCCTATGCCAACGAGTATGGCTGGATCTGGCGGCCGCACGCGAGTTCGATTAGCTACGCCGACTGGGCGCCTTACCGTTACGGAAGTTGGGTGTGGGTCGCGCCTTATGGTTGGACCTGGGTGGGCTCCGAACCCTGGGGATGGGCGCCTTATCACTACGGCCGGTGGGTTTACCACAACAATTACTGGGCCTGGTGTCCGCGCAGCCAATACTACCGCCATCGCGCCTGGTGGCGACCGGCGCTCGTCGCTTTTGTCATCACCTTTGGCGACAACTATTGCTGGTATCCGCTCCACTACCATCAACGCGATCCGCGTTCGCGACACTATCAACGTCATGATGCGCGCGACAATGGTCCTTCGGATCGTTTGCGTCCGATGCGTGGCGACGATCTCGCCAACTTGCGGCGCGTTAACCCTGCACAACTTCGCGCGGTGACATCACTGGCGGCCCGGGATTTCGGCAATGAGAACGCGAGACTGCGGCCGGCAGACGCGGCCCTGGCTCGACGAGTGGCCAATGCTGATCCGTTGCGCAGCGATCTACCGATTCGACCGGCTCGCGTTGCGACTGATCAGCCCCGCGCGGGTGAACGCGCGGGTGAACGAGTTGCTACCGGAGTCGCGGCGCGCCCAGCCCGAGTAACTCCCGATTCCGATCTGCAGCGGCCAACCGGCGCGGCTACCAGAAATCCCGGGGTAGCGCTCGACGACGAATTGCGCCGTTCAAGGGTTTTGAATGGACGTGAGGCGCGTCCCAGTCGCATCGAGCTAACGCCGCCAACCGGTGGTGTGGGAGCGATCGAAGCGCGACCAACAGGCGCTGTCGAACGAGCCGCGCGTCCGTCAGGCGAACAGGATCGCCGAGTCGAACCCCGACGCGTTCCGGTGGCGACACCGTCGGATGAAGCGGGCGCACCGGTTGAGCGCCCAGCTCGCGTGGAACGAACAGACCGGCCGACGGGTGCAACGCGACCGGATAGAGTCGAACGACCTGAGCGAACAGAGCCACCTGCGGTGACGGAACCTCGTGAACAGCCGGGACGCGTCGAACGACGTGAGACACCGCCGGTACGTTACGAGTCACCAAAGCGGGCGGAACCACCACCACGGTACGATCCGCCACCGCGTAACGATCCGCCACCGCGCAGCGATCCACCGCCGTCACGCAGCGAGCCTGCGCCGCAAAGGTCGGAACCGTCGCCGTCGCGTTCGGAGCCGTCTAGAAACGATACCGAACGGCCTTCGCGAAAGGGCGATCCGCGCTAGTTATCATTCAACCCGTTCGGAGTGCCGCCTCAGCGAGCTTGGGGTTGGTACTCCGAGCGTAATTTTGAACCGGGAAAGCAAGGTAGCAGGTAGGGGTGTTCCGATGAAAATCTCAAGACTTTTGAAATTTTACTCAGTGAAGT
>JANLZV010000097.1:0-11980 GCA_031366425.1 Pyrinomonadaceae bacterium
CTGATGAAAATAAATGGTAGCGCATACGGGACTCGAACCCGTGATCTCTGCCTTGAGAGGGCAGCGTGTTAACCAACTACACCAATGCGCCGCAATGGAGAAACCAGTATAGAGACGGCCCTGCAAGGTTTGCAAGGTGAACCGTCTTTAGAGATGCAACTTCGAAATTCCTCGAACGATGCCACTTTGATCCCAAAAGTTTTGACTTAGTTACCCATCGATCATAGAGTCACGAGCGCTCCGGGACCAATCCGAATGAAGCCCAGCAGACAATGGCCTCGGCATTCGAGCAGCGAGGCATAAAGGGGAAAAGTGACAAGCAAAATAGTTGGGAACAGGCGCCGGCTTATTCTCTTGTACGTCGGACCGATGGTTCTGATTGTGTTCGCGATTGGGAGCTTCCTCATGCTCACACCACAACTCGCGAGCACGAGGCTACTAGCGACAAAGGTTGCGGCTTTGCCGACGCCGACCCCCGGCGCTATACGTGTCACCCGCCCCCCGTGCCGATCGAATGAAGATTGCTATGATACCCGGTGGTGCAATGGCCGTGAGGAGTGCTTGCCTTCTTCGCCACGCGCCGACGAAAGGGGCTGCGTGTCTCTGGAGCCACCCTGTAGCGGACGAGAGTGTGTGGAGGAAGAGAGCAGGTGTATCACGCTCTGTGACCAGCCCTGGGACCAAGACGGCGACAGTTTTGGGTCGGCATATTGCGAAGGAGGTACCGACTGCGACGATAATGACGGGAATACTTTTCCCCTCAATCTCGAGGTCTGTGATGCTGAAGGGCATGACGAGGACTGCGATACGGGGACCTATGGACGCCGAGACCTCGATGGGGATTCAGAGGACGACATCAGATGCTTCAACCGGTCTGCGGACGGCACCATACATCACGGCACCGACTACGACGATACCAACTATGCGGTGCACCGGGGCGCAATGATATGCGACGGGCCAGACGCGGTCGTCATAATTAATGTCCCGCCGAGCGTCGCGCCGGGTTCACGAAACTGGCGACCGGAGGTGTTACCGTGTCCCACGGGAACTAAATGCGTCGTGCAGCCAAACCGGACAGGCATTTGCATAGTTCCTCCTACTGACTATGTGACGCCGGGCAGGTTTGTAGTGCCCCCACTGCAGCCGCTTCCTTTGCTTCGCACACTGCTCGCTCAAAGAAACCCCGCACTTTTCCGCTCACGAGTTAACGTACCGAGCTTATCGAGACAGCCATCCAAGCCGGGAGAAAAACCGACGACGACAATTCCTGCAGGCGGATCCGCTGAGGAAGTGGCGGTGTGCAAGCGCATTCTTCAATCCGGGAAAGTCTCATGGGGCGGTGGAACGACCTGGTCATCCACCAACATTGACAAGTTGTGCAGCGGTACCAAGAACGCGAAGGACACCATTGCATGCTTTCAGGCGAACGTCGGCGCCTTGGGTTGGTCCGCAGCAATCGACCGCTGCAAGTAACCGATAGTTTCCGCAGACGCATTCGACCGGCGATGTTACACTTGGCGCTGTAATCGTATCTTCCTTTCAGCGGTAGCAGTCGCTCGAAGCAAAGATGAACATCGCAGTGTTGCGTGAGACTGAGGCAGGCGAAGCGCGAGTCGCCCTCTTGCCAGACTCGGTTCAAAAACTAGTGGCGCTGAAAGCGTCCGTGGGTGTTGAAAGCGGCGCCGGTCTAGGTGCCGCGCGCACCGATCAAGAGTATCGCGACGCTGGCGCAAACGTTGTTGATGACCGAAATGCCTTACTCGAATCCGCCGCCATCCTCGTTGTAGTTAACCGTCCTGCCGCCGAAGATTTCAATCGACTAAAAAAGAACGCCGTAGTGCTCGGCTTTCTAAGGCCGCTCGATGAGCCAAAGGCGTTGCAGCCGGCATTGACTGGCGAGCTAACTACCTTTGCGATGGAACTGGTGCCGCGCATCACGCGCGCGCAGTCGATGGACGCACTTTCCTCGATGGCGACCGTGGCCGGCTACAAAGCGGTAGTCGTCGGCGCTTCGAGTATCCCGCGAATGTTTCCCTTGTTAATGACGGCTGCGGGCACGGTGCCTCCCGCTCGAGTGCTCGTGCTCGGCGCAGGGGTCGCCGGCCTGCAAGCGATCGCCACTGCGCGGCGATTAGGAGCCGTCGTCGAAGCATATGATGTTCGCGCGGCAGCGGGTGAACAAGTGCGTTCGCTCGGCGCCACGTTTTTGGAAGTCGATCTCGGTGGACTTAAAACTGAAGACGCGGGCGGCTATGCAGTCGAATTATCCGAGGAAGCTTTGCAGCGTGGCCGCGACTTGATCGCGGAACACGCGCGCACGGCCGACGTGATCATCACGACCGCCCAAGTGCCTGGTCGGCGCGCGCCGCTATTGATGGAAGAAGCTGCGGTTGATGGCATGAAGCGCGGTTCGATGGTGATCGATCTGGCGGGTTCAACCGGCGGCAATGTCACCTTGAGTAAAGCCGACGAAGTAGTTGAACGAAACGGCGTGACGATCATGGCGCCGACAAATCTCCCGGCCACAGTGCCGGTGCATGCGAGTCAACTCTACTCGCGCAACGTTAGCGCATTCCTGGGTTTACTGATCAAAGACGGCGAACTAAACATTGATCTCAACGACGACGTGGTTGGCCCGTCGTGTGTGACGCATGAGGGCAAAGTTGTGAACAGTCGGGTCGCGGCAGCGTTGGGCCAAGTTGTCGGACAAACTTAAGTTTGTCGTTGTCATAATTTCAGTCTAGGGTTTGACCCTGAGGACTAACAGATGTCAGCAGAGACCTTAATCTCGGCGCTTTATGTTTTCGCCCTCGCGGCGTTTCTTGGTTACCTGGTGATTTCCCGGGTGCCACCGCTTTTACACACACCCTTGATGTCCGCCACTAATGCGATTTCAGGAATCTCACTCGTGGGATCAATTGTGACTGCGGGCGCACACTACAACACGGTCAGCACGATTCTGGGTTTCACCGCGGTATTTTGCTCCGCCACGAATGTGGTTGGGGGATTTGTGATCACGGATCGGATGCTCCGAATGTTCAAACGTAAACCGAGCGCGGATGCGAAAGAGATTGTACGGAAAAGTTGATCCGCAGATTACGCAAATTACACAGATTCGACTCAAACGCGCGAAACCTTGAAGTGGTTATGAACTGGTTTGACTGTAACGGATACGCAAACAACATTAAGTGTTCTGCCATCGGTGTAATCCGTGAAATCTGCGGATCCTTCGCGCGTGGAGCGGGCGAGGGCGCCCGCGGTCCCAGTTAACATTCTAAAAACTAAATCGTGCGCACTTACTTCATCGAACTGAGTTACCTGTTGGCTTCGATCCTTTTCATCCTCGGATTGAAAGGTCTCAGTCATCCGGAAACCGCGAAGCGCGGGATGCATCTCGCCGAGTTTGGCATGTTGATGGCCATCATCGGGACCTTGATGCATCTCGAGATCGTTTCCTACACGTGGATCATTCTTGGTCTCGTGTTGGGCTCGCTCGTTGGTTTGGTAATGGGTCTTTGGGTGCCGATGACGGCGATGCCGCAACGCACCGCGCTCTCGCATGCGTTTGGAGCTTTCGCCGCCGCGCTCGTGGGAATATCCGAGTTCTATCGACACGGTGGCCACGTAGACAAGGTGACGATGGGCGCGATCGGTTTTGAAGTCATGCTGGGAGCGCTGACTACTACGGGCAGTCTGCTCGCGTTTGCGAAATTGCAGGGTTTGGTGCGCGGCACGCCGGTAACTTATCGAGGCCAGAATCTCTTTAATATGGCCCTGCTCGCGACGACGGTCGGGATTTTTGGCTACCTGATTGTAGTGCCCGGTTCGATGCCCTTGTTTTTCGCGATGGTCGGCCTGGCTTTTCTTTTCGGAATTCTTCTCGTGTTGCCCATCGGGGCTGCCGACATGCCGGTGGTGATGTCGCTGCTCAACTCGTATGCGGGGTTGGCTTCGGCGGCTACCGGCTTCGTCTTATCAAACAAGGTTTTGATCATCGCCGGCACGCTCGATGGCTTCTCCGGATTCATTCTTTCCGTGTTGATGTGTCGCGCGATGAACCGTTCCATGACAAACGTGCTTTTCGGCGCGTTTGGCAGCGCGGTGAAATCGGACGCACCCGGCGGCTCGCAAGGCGTCATGCGCGAAGTATCTTTAGACGACATCGCGGTGCAACTCGCCTACGCCAGCAAGGTCGTCTTCGTGCCTGGTTACGGAATGGCGACGGCCCAGGCGCAGCATGCAGTGCGCGAGTTAGCTGACACGCTGGAAAAGCGCGGCGTGACGGTTAAGTATGGAATTCATCCCGTCGCTGGTCGTATGCCCGGTCACATGAACGTTTTGCTCGCCGAAGCGAACGTTCCGTATTCTTCGCTTTACGAACTCGAACAGATCAATCCTGAGTTTCCCACCACAGACGTAGCCGTCGTGATCGGCGCCAACGATGTAGTCAATCCTGACGCCCGCGACAATCCGGGCAGTCCGATTGCCGGGATGCCAATTTTGGAAGTGGATCACGCGAAGTCGGTAGTGGTTTTGAAACGTGGGCAGGGCAAAGGTTTTTCGGGTCTGGAAAACCCGCTGTTTTTCAAGGATGTTACCGGCATGCTTTATGGCGATGCGAAGGAAACCCTGACCCGGCTCGTTCAGGCGGTGCAACAAGCCTGAGGTTTGCCGTCACATATTTCTTTACACCCCCGCGGATTTCAGTTAAAAGCCATTCTTCAACTCCCCCCGAAATAGACTGATGCGCAGAACAGAATTCCTCGATTGATGGAGCGAAGGACAACTATATGAGCACCACCGCACCTGTAGAGATTGCCGACACTTCCGGATTTTTTGGTCATCCACGCGGACTCGGAACATTGTTCTTCACCGAACTGTGGGAGCGCTTCAGCTATTACGGAATGCGCGCCATTCTCGTGCTTTACATGGTGGCGCCGGTCAGTGCGGGCGGCCTCGCTTTCGACGTCAAACATGCAGCGTCGATCTATGGCACCTACACGATGTCCGTTTACCTGACGGCGCTTCCGGGCGGCTTGCTGGCGGACCGCGTGTTGGGCGCGCGCCTGGCGGTGTTGCTCGGCGGCATCGTGATCGCGTGTGGCCACTTCGCGATGGTCTTTCATTCCATGACTTTCTTTTATCTCGGGATGGTCTTGATTGCCGCCGGCACTGGTTTACTGAAGCCAAACATCAGCGCGATGGTCGGAAATCTTTACAGCGAAAACGATCCCCGCCGCGATAGTGGTTTCTCAATTTTTTACATGGGGATCAACGTGGGCGCGGTACTCGCACCCTTAGTTTGCGGCTACATGGCCCAGGGCGAAAGCTTCAAGCGCTTCGTAGCCTCGATGGGTTTCGACGTTACTACCAGTTGGCACTGGGGATTTGGCGCGGCGGGGGTTGGCATGTGTCTGGGGCTGGTCATTTTTGCGCTCAACCGCAAACGACTCGAGGAGGCCAGCCGGAAATCCAGCAGCAAAGTTGCGGAATCCACTTCGTCGTCAACTGCTGCAAAGACGCCCCTGACGCCGGCAGATTGGAAACGCATCGGCGCGATCTTCATCTTCTTTTTGTTCACGATTCTTTTCTGGGCGGCCTACGAACAGAAAGGCGCGAGCCTGAATTTGTTTGCCAAGGAATTAGTGCGCACCGAAGTGATGGGCATGAGGTTTCCCTCTAGCTGGCTACAATCCTGCACGCCGCTCTTCGTGATCATGCTCGCGCCAATCTTCTCTTTGCTTTGGGTGAAACTGGGGAACCGGCAACCCTCGAGTCCGGTAAAGTTTACGTTGGGATTGGTGTTCATCGGTTTGGCTTACGTCCTGCTCGTGCCGGCGGCTGCCATGACGGCCTACGGCAAGATCAGTCCGCTTTGGCTCGTCGGCCTCTATTTCCTGGAGGTCATGGGCGAGATGTGTCTCAGTCCGGTGGGCCTGAGCACAGTCACGAAGCTGGCGCCGGTGAAACTCGTAGGCATCATGATGGGGGTTTGGTTTCTCGCGGCCTCTTTCGGCAGTAAGCTGGCGGGTTATTTGTCGGGATTCTTTGTCGCCAACAACGCCGGCCAACTGGTGAAACTCTACGGCGGGATTGCCGTGGGATTGTTGATCTCAGCGGGAATTCTGGCGCTGTTAACCCCGCGCGTGAAGAAATTAATGGGGACGGTAAATTAGCCACGAAGCAATGAGGCGCGAACGATGAAACAACGATCCATTTTGCAGTTCAACTTCAGGCTTATCGTAGTGCTGGCGCTCGCCGTCATTTGTTGGCAGTCGGCTTTCACGTCAGCCCGCGCAGTAGTGACAGAGACTCCCCATTCAATTTCCCAACTCTCCTGGATGACGGGCGACTGGCAAACGGTAGGCAAAACGAAAATCGAGGAACACTGGATGGCTCCGGCCGGCGGGACGATGATTGGAATGGGCCGCACCCTCAGAGGCGATCGCACGACCGAGTTTGAATTTCTCAGAATCCAGGAACGCGATGGAGAGATTTACTATGTGGCAAATCCGCTGGGTCTTTGTCCCGCCACCGATTTCAAGTTAACCAAACTAACTTCGGATCAAGTGGTCTTTGAGAATCCGCAACACGATTTCCCCAAGCGCGTTAGCTATCGCAAGAATTCCGACGGCTCTTTGACCGCCACCGTCGATGGTGGCCCAGGCACGAAAGCAAACACGTTTGCCTACCGCGCGATGGCCCGCAAGTAGACACGTCATCAAAAACTGGAATATTCGTCCCGATTTTCTTGACAGGTCCGGCGATCGAAATTAGAGTCGCCTCTGCGTTAATGTCGCTGGCGGACTTTCTAACCCTGGTGTCTCACCTTCGTTAGCACGCCAGCACTGACTACACTTCCTGGCAGGAAGCCGGTCCTTGGCTCCGACTTTTGATTCCTCCGGCCTCTTGCCTCACTCAAAAAGGAGATCAACTATGCCTGCAAGTAAAAAAGCCGCCGCGAAAGGTGGCTCGAAAAAAGCTGTCGTCACAAAAGCCCGAAACTTGACGGTCGGAACTGGAAAGAACGCACAGCTTCCACAGATCGTGAAGAACCTGGAAGTTGCCCTGGGCAAGATCGGTTGTCGTGGCTGTCGTTCAGGTCTCGATAAGATTGTCATCGGCGACCTGGTAATGAAAGGCATTAAGTAGTTCCAACTCGCGGAAGTTTCGGAAATTCGAAACGCCCGCCCACGTCTCCCCCGGCGTGAGGCCACCCAATTGGTCTCCGCCGGGGAAGACACCTACCTCGCCATGATCATGCCGTCAGAAAGCCTCTCGCCAATTGCTCTTCCGGCGATTCCGAAACTCGGTGTCGGTCTGCTTTTCCAGGATGAGCTGCAGTCCTTCATCGAACGACATCGTTCACATTTTGACTTCCTCGAAGTGATTCCCGACCTTTTTTGGACAGACACCGGTCCCGGCCAAACCCCTCGATATCTCGAAAACTCTTCCACCACTCGCGCGTTGCGCCACCTGCATCAGGAATCGCCGATAGTTTTGCACAGCATTGGGCTTTCGATCGGCAGTGCCCATCGATTTGATCGCGAGCATGTGGCGCAGATCGCCAGGTGGCACGACTGGCTCAAGTTTCCGTGGCACAGCGATCACCTCGCTTTCATGTTGGCCCAGCATGTCGTGGGCGAAGTGAATGCCGGAGTGACGATGCCTTTGCCTTGCGATCAGGAGTCGCTGGACTTGCTGGTGCCCCGCATCGCGGAAATTCGATCACGAGTAGCAGCGCCTTTTCTGCTGGAAAATAATGTTTACTTTTTTAAGTATGCAGATCAGAAATTTGAGGAAGCCGACTTTTTAAATCGACTCTGTGAACTAAGCGGGTGTCGCCTGCTGCTCGACCTGCATAACCTCCACACCAACTGCCGCAATCACCACACCGATCCCTACAAGTTTCTGGAAAAGTTAAACCTGGACCACGTGGTCGAGATTCATGTTGCCGGCGGTTTGGAGCACGAGGGTTTTTACCAGGACGCGCATTCGGGCCCGAGCCCCGAAGCGGTTTGGAAATTATTGGATTGGGTGTTGCCGCAATGCGCGAACGTGGGCGGAGTTGTGTTTGAGTTACTCGGATCGTGGTTTGTTGACGTGGGCGAGGAACGCTTAAGGGCTCAACTGTCGCGCATGAAAGAATTGTGGGCGCGGCATCAGCCGGCGTTGCGTCCGGGAGTTGCAGCGTGAGCCAACAGGCATTTCAGCAGACCCTTACGCGGCTTGTGATCGATCCGGAATTTCGCGACGCCTTTCGCGCCGCCGCAGGCAAACATAATGTTACTGCGGGCGAGGGCGAACTCACCATTCTCGAGCGCAAACGGCTCGAATCAATTCTGGATGACAGGGGCCTCGATGCCACCCGCACTCTGCACAAGAGTTTTCGTTTGACGAAGCTTTACGCGGCGCTGCCGCTCACCCGCCGGCTGATTCCCACCGCCCGTTTGGCCGAACTCGTCGGCGCGTTTTGGAAAGCACACCCACCGGTTAGTCACTACTTTATCGACGAAGCGATCGCGTTCTGTGACTTTGTCCAGGGGCGAGTTGGCGCAGGTTTGCGGAGCAAGTACCTAACCGAGATCGTTGCGTATGAACGCGCAAACTTGATTCTGCGCCGGCCTCAAAATGCTAAGGTGCGGGAGCCGGTACAGGTTGAATTTCAGCACGATCCGATGATCCTGTTTGAGCAGTTAACGAGTGGAAAAACTCCCCGCGCCGTCGCCGGATGCAAGTGCACGCTGCAGGGCAGCATCGACGAAGCAGGTGAAGTTAAGTGGGAACTCCTGAGTTAGCGGCACTCATAACCATCAGTTCAGCGTTCACTGCCGCGGGTACTGCCCTAATTTAAAGTTCTTCTCTGCGTGATCTCAGCGTGCTCTGCGCCTCGGCGGTGAAAAGACGCAGCAAAACCTTCAACGCAGAGACGCAGAGTTCGCAGAGATAGCGCCGAGGCTTGAATTTAGGGCACTACCCTGCCGCTCCGTTAGTTTTTCCTCAAGCGGCAAAGGTGCGATAATCCCTCCGACAAATACGTAGCTCAACCACCTGCCAGTCCACTTTGGTGTTTCTGTAGGTCCCGGCGCGGGACCTGGAAGCGTTTCAATTGAAAAGAGTGTCCTTTTTATGAGCACTGCCATCGAAGAAACCGAGGACGTCCCCGAACAAACAACCAACAAATGGGTTTACCTTTTCGCCGAAGGAAGCGGCGATGATAAATCTTTGCTTGGGGGCAAGGGCGCGGGTCTTTGCGAGATGACTCGCGCGGGCTTACCGGTTCCACCGGGGCTCATCGTGACTACCGAAGCCTGCAACGCGTTTTTTGAAAACGATAAAAGTTTTCCCGAAGGGATGTGGGACCAGGTGAAGGAAGGCTTGCTCCGAATTGAAGAGCAAGTGGGCAAGAAGTTTGGGGATCCACATAACCCCCTCCTGGTGTCGGTCAGATCGGGCGCGGCTTTCTCGATGCCGGGAATGATGGACACTGTGCTTAACCTCGGGCTCAACGAAGAGACGGTCCAGGGGTTGGCCGCCCAGACGGGCGACCTGCGTTTTGCGCTCGATGCCTATCGTCGCTTTGCCTCGCTCTTTGGCGAGATTGTCATGGGAGTGGCCCATGAAAAATTTGAGCGAGTAATGGATCGCTACAAAGCCCAGACCTCGGGCGGACGCGACACTGATCTCAACCCCGAACACCTGCGCGAAATCATCGCCGCCGAGAAACAGATCATCGTGGCTGAGCAGCATGCGATTCCCGAAGATCCCTATGAACAACTGCGCGTAGCCATCGCCGCCGTGTTCAACTCATGGATGGGCCGCCGCGCGATCGACTATCGTCGCGTGAATCGCATTCCGGACTCGCTCGGCACTGCGGTGAATGTGCAGGCGATGGTTTTTGGAAACATGGGCGAAGGCAGCGGCACTGGCGTCGCGTTTACGCGCAACCCGTCAACCGGAAAAAAAGAACTCTACGGCGAGTATCTGCTCAACGCGCAGGGTGAAGACGTGGTCGCCGGCATTCGCACGCCCAACCCGATCAGCCAACTAAAAAAGGAGCTGCCGAAAGTTTACGAAGAGTTTGCTTCAATTACCGGACTGCTCGAACAGCACTACCACGACATGCAGGATTGCGAATTCACGATTGAGCGCGGCAAGCTTTGGATGTTGCAAACCCGTACCGGCAAACGCAGCGGAGCGGCAGCCGTACGGGTAGCCGTGGAAATGGTTGGCGAGAAGCTGATCGATCGCGCGACTGCAGTGCAGCGCGTGACTCCGGAGCAACTGGACCAGTTGCTGCATCCCACTGTCGATCCCAAAACGAAAGTTGTCGCCCTCGCGACGGGTTTACCAGCGAGTCCCGGCGCGGCGCAGGGCCAGGTAGTTTTCAGTCCAGATGAGGCTGAGGAGTTGGCCCGCGAGGGCGCGAAAGTGATCCTCGTGCGGCAGGAAACGAGTCCCGATGATTACCACGGCATGGTTGCGGCCCAGGCGATTGTGACCGCCCGCGGCGGCATGACCAGCCACGCGGCGGTGGTCGCTCGCGGCATGGGGAAACCCTGCGTTTGCGGCGCCAATTCGATGGAGATCGATTACGGCCAGCAACAATTCAACGTCGCCGGCACGGTCGTGACGAAGGGCGAATGGATCACGCTTGACGGATCGACCGGTCGAGTGTTTCTGGGTCAGGTGCCGACTGTGCAGCCCTCGCTCGGTCCCGAGTTTCACGAGCTAATGATTTGGGCCGACAAGTTTCGTCGACTACGCGTGCGGGCCAACGCTGACACGCCGCGGGATGCGAAAGTGGCACGCGGCTTTGGCGCCGAAGGAATTGGACTTTGTCGCACCGAACACATGTTCTTCGGCGATCAAAGGCTGGCGGCGATGCGCGAAATGATCTTGGCTGACGGCGTCGGCGCTCGCGAGAAGGCGCTCGACAAATTGTTGCCGCTGCAGCGCGGAGATTTCGTCGGCATCTTTCGCGAGATGGCCGGACTGCCGGTAACTATTCGGTTGCTCGATCCGCCGCTGCATGAGTTTTTGCCGAACGCCGAAGAACTGATGAGCGAGCTGGGTGAACTGAAGATGGCCGTGCGTCTCGCCACTACGCTCGGCGACATGGACAACCTGCTCGACGAAATCGACGAGAAACGCCGCCTGCTCAAGCAGGTGATTCGCATCCGCGAAGCCAATCCAATGCTCGGATTCAGAGGTTGCCGGCTGGGGCTGCTGTTTCCCGAAGTTACTCGCATGCAGTGTCGCGCAATTTTTGAAGCCGCCTGTCAGGTGCAGGGTGAACGGAAAAAGACCGAACTCGAGATCATGGTGCCGTTAGTTTCGCTGAGCGAAGAGCTGCGGCAACAACGCGAACTGATCGATCAGGTGGCGCAGCAAGTGATGGGCGAACAGGGAATGACGATCGAGTATCGAGTCGGTACGATGATTGAATTGCCGCGCGCGGCGTTAACCGCAGCCAGCATTGCCGAACATGCGGATTTCTTTTCGTTTGGCACCAACGATCTGACGCAGACTACGTTTGGGTTGAGCCGCGACGACTCGAGCCGCTTCCTGCCAAACTATGTAGAGCACAAGATTCTGCCCGACGATCCCTTCCAGGTGCTGGATCGAGAAGGCGTGGGCCAACTCGTCCGTTTGGGAACGGAGCGAGGCCGGAGCGTCAAGCCAGACTTGAAAGTGGGAATTTGTGGCGAGCATGGCGGTGATCCGAGCTCGAT
Source organism: Pyrinomonadaceae bacterium (assembly GCA_031366425.1). Classification (GTDB taxonomy): domain Bacteria; phylum Acidobacteriota; class Blastocatellia; order Pyrinomonadales; family Pyrinomonadaceae; genus PSRF01. Next base: position 11,736 of record JANLZV010000097.1, read on the forward strand.
CGCTTTCTGCAACGAGATTGGATTGGACTACGTAAGCTGCTCACCGTTTCGCGTTCCGGTAGCGCGACTGGCGGCGGCTCAAGCTGCGCTGGCCGCGAAAGTTTAAGATCAGCGCACTTTGAAGTGCGTGGACCAAGGCGTCCTTCGCCAACAAAAATCTTTAGTTAGGTAGGAGCTAAACCAAGTTATGAAAAAGTATGTTTTGATATTTGCGGTTCTAATTTTGAGCGCCGTGGCCGTGAAGC
>JANLZV010000098.1:0-3360 GCA_031366425.1 Pyrinomonadaceae bacterium
CCGGCGCGCGCTACCAGCGGCGCCCGAGCGCGCAAGCCAATTGCTACTGCTCTCTTTCGGTTGACCTCTTGCATAATTCAGCGGCTAGTCACTTTCTGTTAACTCCGTGCTCTTCCTGACATCCTGAACTGATAACTGCAAAAACTCCTGGCCGCCCCATTTGCTGGTCTCGATCGTATAAGCCATATCAAACCGGCCCTTTACGACGTTCATATGTTCGGCCCCGTTCCACCAAATAGTTTCCAAAGGCCGGCGCGCTGGGCCCGCGATCGAGAATTTCAGATGCCGTTGACCAATTAAACGTGGTTCCGAGAGGATGCACAAGTTGCGCGCCTGAAAAGTGGGCCGAGGATTCCCGGCGCCATAAGGTTCAAGTCGTTGCAGTTCACTTACGAGTTCGAAAGTTACTTCTTCAGTGGGCAGTTCAGCATCGATGTGAACGCATGGCTGCAGGTCTTCGTCGGTGAGACACGACGCAGCATGAGCATTTAGCCGCCGCCGCAATTCGGCAATTCGATCGGGCTTGATCGTGATTCCCGCTGCGTGTGAGTGGCCGCCGAATTTTTCGAAGAGATCAGCGCACGAGGTTAACCCATTCAGCAAATGATACGGTTCGATGCTGCGGCCTGAACCGTGGGCCACATCGTTTTCAATTGAAAAGACTAAACACGGACGATTCACTCGCTCAGCAATCTTCGACGCCGCAATTCCAATCACACCCCGGTGCCAGCCCTCGCCTGCGATCACAGCTACATGAGAATGTTCAGCCGTCGTCTCAGACCCTTCAAGTTCGGCGATCGCCAGTTCCACGATCTGCCGTTGCACCTCTTTTCGTTCCTGGTTTCGACGGTCAAGATGTTGCGCCAGGCGCAGGGCCTCGCTGCTATCACGCGTACTGAACAGTTCAACCACAGCTCGCGCCGCGTCCATCCTCCCGGCGGCATTAATTCGTGGCCCGATCCGAAACCCAATGTCGTAGGCAGTCATGCCCTTGCCATCGCCGCATCCAGACACTTCCATCAAAGCGCGCAGGCCCGGATTGGTGGCCTTTGCCAAATCCTGCAAACCGAGCGAGACGATCGTGCGGTTTTCTCCAGTAAGTTTTGCGACATCAGCGACTGTTCCGATCGCAACGATTTTCAGAAAGGCGTTTATCTGCGACTCACGCCCGCGGGCGCGAAAGAGCGCGGCCACGAGTTTGAACGCGACTCCAACCCCCGCCAACGTCTTATCCGGATAATTGCAACCGGCCTGATTCGGATTCAGTACGGAGTAAGCAGGGGGCACTCCCTCGCCTTCGTCCGGCAGATGATGATCCGTGATGATTACGTCAAGACCGTTATCACGTGCCCAGTAAAGCGGTTCGTGAGCACGAATACCGCAGTCAACGCTGAGCACAACTTTGAACCCGTCTGCCGCGGCTCTCTGAAGCGCGTCCTGGCGGATGCCATAGCCTTCGGTGAACCTATGCGGCACGTGAAAGCCAGTGCGCGCCCCGAGGAGATTGAGGGCCCGAAGCAACACGGCAGTCCCGGTCGTACCGTCTACATCGTAATCGCCATAGACGAGAATCGGTTCAGCCTGGTCGATCGCGCTCAGCAGTCGCGCGACTGACTCGCTCATCCCCAGCATAAGATAAGGGTCGTGAAGTTGATCGTGGGAAGGACTTAAAAACTGTCGCGCGGCGATTTCATCGGCGCAACCGCGTGAAATCAACAAGGAAGCAACTATTGGCGAAACTTCCAAAACGCGCGCCAGCGCGGCGACTTGCCCAGTGTCATGCACGCGCAGGATCCAACGTTTCGAATTCATGTGAGGCCCATCAGCAATTCAAAAATCACGCGGCCAGTTTCATTCGGCAAACCATCCATCCTGGTCGAGTAGCTTAACACCAACTCGCCTCCGACCATCAATTTGATCCGTCCAGACACCGTTGACTTCAGCCTCGAGTTCGCGCCCAAAGGGCGGAGTCAATTTCATCCGATCGCCGACGGCAACTTCAGCGTCGAGTATGAGGGTCGCTCCACCACGGCTGATCTTAATTGCCTGCGCACTTAGATTGAAAGACTCACCCGCGACCGTTTTGCCTTCAACTTCAAGAGCAAATTCTACTGGCACCCTGGGATTTCGCGGGCGCTGCGACGGCACAGTCGCACCTCGGGTCTCATTTTCCTTCATTAAACTCACCGCCCTTTAAAATTGTTTGAGTTGACCCAATTCGGGTTGGGGGAGGAAGAGGGGCAAAACGTAGTCTACCCGAACCCGGAAAGTTTTTGATAGTGATTTAATTCTGGAAGCGTTGTGCCCGAGTTCCAGCGAACCTGTTTCAATCAGATCGCGCGGCGTCACGCTTCACCATTTTCAAGACGCATTCCCCGAGATGTATCCACCAAGGAGGGCAAAGATGATTGCAGCCCCGACGATCAGTCGATACACGATGAAGACGCCAGTTGAATGGGTGCGAAGAAATCTAATTAGAAACCAAATTGAGGCGTAACCGACCAGTCCTGAGACGATGGTTGCCACGATCAACGGAACATAACTGCCATCCGGAAGTTTTTGTAACGCTTCTTTCAGCTCGAGCAGCCCGCTGGCAGCAATCGCGGGGATCGAAAGCAGGAAAGAAAACCTCGCCGCAGTTTCTCGAGTAAGACCGGCGAAGAGGCCCCCCATAATTGTTGACCCCGAACGGCTGGAGCCGGGGATCAGCGCCAGCACTTGGGCGCAACCCACCGCGAGAGCGTCGCCGAGCCCCAATTGGGTCATCGAGCGTTCGCGTTTGCCCACGCGCTCAGCGATCGCCAACAGCACCCCGACCACAATCATCATCGTGGCAATCACCCAGAGATTTTTTGTAAACGTACCTTCGATCTGTTTTTTGAAAAGCAGACCCACCACCGCCACGGGAATCGAACCGATAATCACGAGCCAACCGAGCCACGCTTCCGGCGAGAGACTTCGGCTGCCGTCTGTTCGATTCTTGCCCCTAATGATGGCGAGGTGGTCGCGCACAAATCCGGTCGTGATGTTGATGATGTCGCGCGCGAAATAGACAATCACGGCGAGCAAAGTGCCGAGTTGTATCACCGCAATCGTGGCCGTCGTTTGTTCAGCCTTGAGGGTTGGCGCCACCGCGTCGTAGAGACCCACGAGTCGAGCGGCAAAAACTAGATGGGCTGTGGAACTAACAGGAATGAATTCGGTTAAACCCTGGACGATGCCGAGGATGATTGCCTGTAAAATTGTCATGCGTGATAGTCGTCAGTCTTGAGTCTTCAGTCTTGAGTCATCAGTCTTGAGTCGATGGGCCATGGTCGATGCTTTCATTAGGAAATGTTTTCGGTCGGCGACTGCCGACTG
>JANLZV010000119.1:0-1693 GCA_031366425.1 Pyrinomonadaceae bacterium
ACGGCGAAACTGGATTTCTTAGCGAGGTGGGCGATGTCGACAAGATGGCAGATGACGCGGCGCGTCTGCTATCAAACAAGGAACTGCGGTGCGCGATGGGTTCACGCGCGCGCGAATCCGCGCTCTCCCGTTACAACACCGACATGGTGATCCCGAAGTACATTGAGTTTTACGAACGCGTTCTTAGAGAAGCTCATTCATAGTCAGTGGCTCCTGCTTTTTCCACATGCCTTCCATCAACGTCCCCTCCATCATTATCGGTACTGCCGGTCATATTGATCACGGAAAGAGTTCGCTGGTCCAGGCGTTGACAGGCAAGGATCCGGATCGCCTGCCGGAAGAGAAGCGACGCGGCATCACCATCGATCTTGGTTTTGCGGATTTGGATCTGGGCGACGCGCGAATTGGCTTCGTCGATGTTCCCGGCCACGAACGTTTTGTTAAGAACATGCTCGCTGGTGTCCACGGCATTGATGCCGTCGCCCTCGTCATTGCTGCCGACGAAGGCGTGATGCCGCAAACGCGCGAACACTTTGATATTTGCCGCCTGCTCGATGTGAAACAGGGCGTGGTTGTGTTGACGAAGACCGATCTGATTGATGACGAGATGCTGTCACTGGTGCGCGAGGAACTGGCGGAGCTAGTAAAAGGCTCGTTTCTCGAAAACGCTCCGGTCGTGGCGGTGAGCGCGCGGACGGGAAAAGGCCTGGATGAACTACGGACCGCATTGCGCGAGATTGCTGCCCGAGTGCCTTCTCGTTTGGAAGATTTTGTAACCCGGCTCCCCGTCGATCGCGCTTTTTCGATGAAAGGTTTTGGGGCCGTCGTCACCGGCACACTTGTTTCGGGTCAAATAGTTGAAGGCGACGAGCTCGAGTTGCTGCCGGCGGGTTTTCGGGTGCGCGCGCGCGGTCTGCAAGTTCATGGAGCTTCGGTGCGCGTGGCTGCGAGCGGCCAACGTACCGCGGTGAACCTGGCGGGCGTTGATACCAACGCGATCGAACGCGGAATGGTCCTGGCCGGAGTTGGCAGTCTGCTGCCGACTCAAATCGTCGACGTCGAGCTGGCAGTTTTGCCTGGGGCTCCGCGCGGAATACGAACTCGTGCGCGCGTTCGCATTCATGTCGGTGCGGCGGAGGCGTTGGCCCGGGTTCGAGTGTTGAATTCGTCTGGTGAAATCGCGGCAGGCGAAAGCGGGCTCGCGCAATTGCGAATCGAAACTCCGCTAGTGATGTTGCACGATGAGCGGTTCATCATTCGCGCTTACTCCCCAATTGAGACGATTGCCGGCGGGCGCGTACTCGATCCTTTTGCCGTCAAGCATCGAGGAAAAGATTTGGTACACGCGGTCGACGGCCTGCGCGCGTTGATGGATCCAGCGCGGCCGGCGAAGGTCGCGGCGTTCGTGCGGGCTTCCGGAGAAGCAGGATTGAGGTTAGCTCAAATCACCGCGCGTACAGGATGGACTGCGGAGGTGGCTGCAAGAGTGGCCGGCGAAGCGGGCAACGGCGGGAACATTCTCAACCTTGAGGGCTTGCTGATCGATGACGGAATTGTCAGGCGACTTTCACAAGCCGCAGTTGACGAAGTGAAACGTCATCATCAACAGCAGCCGTTGTCGCGTGGCTTCGCGCGCGAGACTTTGCGTGAACGGCATTTCGCGCATACTCCGGCTGAAGTGTTCCGAGCTGTC
>JANLZV010000211.1:0-2430 GCA_031366425.1 Pyrinomonadaceae bacterium
GGCGCGGGGACAACTATCGATCGCGCATCGGTCGGGGAGTCGCGCATCGGCCGCGGCAGCAAGATCGACAACCTGGTGCAGATCGGGCACTCATGCACGGTGGGCGAAGACACGCTGCTTTGTTCGCAAGTGGGCCTCGCCGGAAGTTCGCACATCGGCAGTCGGGTGATTCTGGCCGGGCAAGCCGGAGTCGCCGGACACCTCACGATTGGCGACGACGCAGTGATCACCGCCAAGAGCGCGACCAGCCACGACGTGCCGGCAGGAAAAGTGATTTCGGGAATTCCTGCTTTTGATAATCGCGAGTGGCTGAGATCGACGGCCGCGTTTCGGCGGCTGGGCGAGATGCAGCGCAAGTTAAGAGAGATGGAGAAACGACTGGCAGACTTGCAGAACCGCGAGTCCTAGCGAGCGGATGCCATGACAACTGGTAAGCAGCTTATGTGATCGCACCGCCATCGACGATCACCACTTCACCATTCATAAAGCTGTTGCGATCGCTCACCATAAACGCAGCATACTCCGCGAGCTCTTCCGGTCGTCCCATGCGACCAGCCGACGCCCAAAAAGCATGCATCTGAAGCAGCCGCTCCGGAAGTTCCTGCGCTAGTTCAGTATCAAAAATCCCTGCCGCGATCGCGTTTACTTTGACCCCGAACGTGCCGGCTTCGCGGGAAAGGCATTTCGTGAATCCAACCATCGCTGCTTTAGAAGTCGCGTAGTGGACCGCAGTGGGAAGGGCCCGCAATGCGCCTATGGAAGTGATATTGAGAATGCTGCCTTTACGTTGCCGGATCATCTGTTTGTAGATCGGCTTGGTCACGGCAAACAGGCTGCCGACGTTGGTGTTGATGACTTCGTCCCAGGCACGGTCAGTAGTGGTTGCAAAATTATCGCCGCGATTGATGGCGGCGTTGTTCACCAGAATGTCGATGCCGCCCCACTTCTCGACGATCTCCCGCGTGATTCGCTTGAGCCCCAGACGGTCCGTGACGGAAACCTTGAAGCTCAACGCGCGCCGGCCATAGCCTTCAATCTTCGCGCGAATTCCTTCGGCAAGATCATCGCGACTGTTGTAATTGAAAACTACGTCAGCGCCTTCGCGAGCAAAAATTTCACAAATTGCGGCCCCAATTCCACGCGTACCGCCGGTGATAAACGCGCGCTTACCTTCGAGCAATAAACTCACAGTCGGATTGTTCTCCTAAAATGCCCGCTGCGAAAATGACGAGCGGGCAAAACTATTCAGATCTGAAATTGGTTTTGTTTGCCGTGGAATTAGACTCTGAAAACTCGCAACAGTCAAAGACGCAGTCAATTGCGCGCCGGGGAGGTTTGAAAGCGGGACAAATACTCGAGGGGGCTTTGCGTAACTCAGGCGACCGAGACCACTTCAGCCAGCACAACTTTTTCAGACGCTTCAAGCGGAGCGGGAATTAGCGCAGTGATCTCTTCAACTATGTGACGAGTCGCGTTGGGAATTGCCAGGCCAATCGTCGCGGCGCGCATCGCCGAGTAATGCGCGGTGTCTTCTACCATGCGCCTGATTACAGGCACGATGTCCGTGGCGCGTTGCAAGAGTACCCCGGCACCGCGCTTCACGAGCAGGTTGGCAGCGCCCGCTTCCTGAGGCATCGGCGGGGTAATGCCGTCGGCGATGATCGGCAGGCGGCAAGCGAAAGCTTCAAAGGTCGTAAGTCCTCCGAGTTTGGAGATCATTACGTTAGCCGCGCCCATTAGTTGTTCCACGTGTTCTGAATAACCGATCACCTTGATTGGAAACGTTGCTTCGAGCGCGAGAGCTTCGGCGTCCGCGCGCAACCCCTCGTTTTTGCCGGCCAGGAAAATTGCCTGGACTTCCAATTGGCCACGCACCAGCTCGCGGAAGATCTGCGGGATATTGCCGCCGCCTTCCCAGCCAGCATTCACGAACACCGTAAACTTCTCGGCGTCGAGTCCCAACGCCTGGCGCGCCGCCTGAGCAGCAACCTCACCTGGATAAGCAAACTTGTGATGAACAGGCATTCCGGAAATCTTGATGCGCTCCGGAGCGATCCCATAATCGATAAGTTGTTGGCGGGCTTCGTCGCTGGCCACCAGATAAAGCGTGACATCGTCGCAGGCCCAACCTCGCCAAAATCCGTAATAAGGATCGGTAACTACCGACACGAGGGGAATGCGATCCGCCAGTTTTAACTCTTTCAGCACTCGCGCAAAGATGTGCTGCGTTAGCGGATGAACGCTGACGACGATGTGCGGACACCAGCGTTCGAAAAGTTCAGTGACATACCCAATGCAACGCTTGTGGAAAAATTGGCGCGTCTCGGGCCGAAACTTGTTCATGGCCCAGTAAAGATATTTCATCCAGTGTTGCCGATTGCGCAACATCCAGTTGTAGACGCCCACCATTTTCGCGGTAATGGAATGCGA
>JANLZV010000234.1:0-6542 GCA_031366425.1 Pyrinomonadaceae bacterium
AACAGCGTCCGCCGCAGCGCGCATGACGTCCGAACGCGGCAAACACGAGTCTGCCGACTGCGAATGCCTTCCGGCAATTTCAAACGAAGACTGGAGCATGTCTAAGGCGATTCCGCAGATCAAAACACCGTTTTTCCGGGCGAGTTTTCAGACACCCGCGCACAATACGGTGCTCCAAACATCGAAGAAAGCCTTTCGTCATGAAATCATTGAATCTGGGTTAAGGTTTTGGCTGAGTCCGGCGAGTTGCGAGGATGCAGGCTCGTGAGATTTCAGCCGCTATCGTGAACGGCGGAAATCTATTCCAGGTGATCTTGAAAGTCAACAAAAAAGACAAACGTCGTCGCCGAAAAACACTTTGGCTCCAGCCAGAGGTAAGCGAAAGCTCAGCTCGATTCCAGCGCGCACTTCCGTCGATCCCAAATGCACTGGCCGGATGGCCTCGTACGCTGCCCTACCTGTGGTGCGGAAAATTCCTGAGGCCAGAGGGGTGGGTATCATTCGGCCTCGCCATGCGCCATAGGAGCGAGATAGTATGCCTCTTGGCATTGCGCTTCAAGTTAGTTAAAACGTGCTTTTCTATGGCCTTTGTGGGTCGGTGATTCGTGAACATTGCTCGGCGCATTACGGCAGAGTTGATCGGAACCGCGATACTTCTGGCGGCTGTTGTTGGGTCCGGCATTGCAGGGGAACGATTAGCCAATGGAAACGTAGCCATTGCCCTACTCGCTAACACACTTGCAACGGGCGCGATCCTCGTTGCTCTCATCTTCACGTTCATTTCTATTTCCGGCGCACATTTCAATCCGGCAGTAACGATCTCGTTTGCTTGGCATGGCGATCTGAATTGGCGTCACGTTCCGGCATACATCGTGGCTCAATTTGTTGGCGCATACGCTGGCGTAGCGTTGGCCCATTTGATGTTTGGCTTGCCCGTGTTTTCCGCTTCGCAACACGTGCGATCCGGCGGCGCTCAGATGCTTGGCGAGTTTGTTTCTACGTTCGGACTACTCGCTACAATTTGGGGCTGTCTCAGATACCGACCACAAGCCATTGCTTTCGCTGTGGCTGCGTTCATCATGGCCGGATACTGGTTTACCTCGTCAACCTCGTTTGCTAATCCCGCGGTCACACTAGCGCGCTCCGTCACTGACACATTTACAGGCATACGGCCAATAGACGCGCCGGGGTTTATCGTGGCGCAACTGTTAGGCGCATTCGCGGCAACGCTTTTGTTTAGGTGGTTCGAGAGGGAACAATGAAGAAACGAGTTTTGATTCTATGCACCGGCAACTCTGCGCGCAGTCAGATGGCAGAAGGTTTATTGCGTCACGATGCAGGGGATCGTTTTGAAGTGTTTAGCGCCGGGGTTAATCCGAGCCATGTTAGACCTGAAGCTATCGAAGCCATGCGAGAACTCTGGATCGACATATCAGAGCAACGCTCAAAGTCCGTTGATGAATTCTCAGGCCAGCAATTCGATTACGTAATCACCGTCTGCGACGACGCTAACCAGCAATGCCCGATATTCCCCGGCAAGGCAGAGCGCATCCACTGGAGCATTGACGATCCGGTAGCAGTTAAAGGTAACGAGGCCGCAAGACTGGCTGCATTTAGGGTTGCGCGGGATGACTTGCGGGAACGGCTCAAAACTTTGCGAGGTTAAATATTCTCTTGAAATGGAGGATCACAAAATGGTGACTCCAAACTGTTCGAGCTGGTTGCACGTGGCGGATCATACGACCAACAAATCGAAAATCAGCAACGATAACCCTGAACACGCCCCCGGAAGTACGGATTCATTCTTCCCGGCGAGCAGCCAATAAAGTGACGCTCCAATCTGTCAGAATGCTTTTTGAGGCAAAGCCGCTGAGACTGTCGACCGCAGCGGGCTCTGCGCCTTCTTCAACGCTCGCTCACAAACGCTCCTGCGCTGCGCTTTTGTGCGAGCAGCCTCGCCGCAAGGCTGGCGTAGAAGCATTTCAAACACAGTCCATACGAGTCAGCGCCCGCCTTTTCGCGAATCTTCACCCCGCAGGATATACACAACACTTTGAACGCAGTGGTGAGTCCAACTGAGGTCTGCTCGGCCTGAGCGCTGCCTGTTGCATTTCTTACTCTGATCATTCCCACCCTCCCGATCCGTTTTGCGTCAAATTCTGGCGCCGCCGTGTTACGCGCGCGTGGCCGGGGAATTAAAAGAAATTTAAGCGTAGTTGTGGAGTCCGATCCAGCCGGTCCCACCTTCGTCCGCATTAACAAACAGTTAAGTCGCAGTTCACAGCGCCTTAACCTCCCATCGATACAGTCAAGCCTCGCAACGCACGCCAGAAGATTTTCAACTTGCCATTTTCGATTCACAGGAGAACAACATGATCAGCAATACGTCCGAATGGACCAGGCGCATCCTGATAGTCATTATCGCGCTCGCCTCCGCCGGTTTAGCTCCCTTACCGGCCCACGCGCAGACTGACCAGGGACGCATTGTCGGCAATGTGCGCGACCAGAATGGCGCGCTGGTTGGAGGGGCATCGGTCGTGATCAAAAACGATCGCACCGGTGAAGAGCGCACCGCGACGGCTAATGGAGAAGGGGCCTACATTTTTCCTGCTTTGCGAGCCTCGCAATACACCGTCACGGTCAACGCGCCAAACTTCGCGGCCACCATGATCACTGGGGTGCAACTCAACGTCGGGCAGGAGCAAACGCTCGACGTTACCGTCAGCCCAACTGGGATAAGCGAAAGCATTGAGGTAGTCGCCGGCGCATCCGAAGCAGCGATAGATACGGGCTCCGCCAGTCTGGGGGCGACGGTGGATCAACGCGAGGTAAGAGGCCTGCCGCTCAACGGCCGCCAGCTCTCGCAGCTTTATCTACAGGCTCCCGGTTCAGTTAACAGTGGCTCTGGCAACTTTGGCGATGTTCGGTTTTCCGGCCGCGCCGTCAATCAAAACATAGTTCGCTACGATGGCGTCGAGGGTTCCGCGATCATCGATGCTTCTCCCGGTAATCTCAACGGTGAAATTGCCGGACCTTTTCGTCTCCAATCTTCGCTGGAAAATGTTCAGGAGTTTCGGGTCGACTCAAACAATTACCCCGCGGAGTTTGGCACCGGCACAGGTGGGCAGATCAGTGTCGTTACTAAATCCGGCTCAAATGCTTTTCACGGTTCCGCATTCGAATACCTCCGCAACAGCTCGTTTGACGCCGCCAACTTCTTCGACAATATCGTCGGCACGAAGTCTCCGCTGCGGCTCAATCAGTTTGGCGGGTCGGCGGGTGGGCCAATTATCAAAGACAAGTTTTTCTTCTTCGCGTCTTATGAAGGCTACCGGCTGCGAGCCGGCATCAATTCGGTCGAGGCCGTGCCTGGCGAACAATCGCGCATTTGTGCGGTCGTCGCGTGTAACCCAGCCAACCTTCCCTATCTCGCGGCTTTCCGCGCGCCCAACGCAGTGATCATTTCGCGCGGCACGGGGACCAATCTTTTCGACGTGGCCCAGCTACAGGGAACCTCCAGCGTTAATGAAGATGCGATCGCCGTCCGTTTCGACTATCGCTTGAATCAGGCAAACAGCATGTACCTGCGCTTCTTCCGAGACGACGGCGACAATGTTCAGCCTGAAGGCGTCACCGGTCGCACCGTCATCTCTTCCGTGACTCCACAGAACGGCGTAGTCGCCCTGCAGACGATTCTCTCGCCGACGCTGCTGAACGAATTTAAGTTTGGTTACAACGGCGCGAAGACGCGGGTGAATGGTCAGGCGCCCACGATCAACGGACTCGATCTTTCCGCGATCACGCTGAACATCAGCGGTAACACCGCCAACTTCAACTTGCCGGGCCAGGGCACGTCGGCCGGTACCGCAGTCCCCGGCGGACTCGTGCGGGCAAACTCAGCAACTAATGGCCGCGGCCAACCCTATACGCCTTACACGCTCTCGCTCATCGATAATTTGAACTGGACGCGCGGCGCTCACAACTTTCGCTTCGGTGGCGAAGGGCGGGCCATCCGGCTTTACACCGATCGCCTCGGCGGAACGACCTACACATTTGCCAGCTTGCAAAACTTTCTTTCAAACACGCTACAGTCAGTGCAGTTTGTCAGCGACCTCTCTAACACAAGTCCCTTTACTGGCGTTTCCGGCCAGCGCCTCGCCAAGCAGGAATACTTCATCGCCTACGGACAGGATCAGTGGAACGTGCGGCCAGGTCTGACTTTAAACCTAGGCCTGCGTTACGAGTACTACACTCCGCTGCGGGAAAAGAGCAACGCGCAGGTGCTTTTTGATATCACCAGCGGCGTGTTGCGAAACTCGTCCGAGGCTGCATTTGGATCGAAGCGGTCCAACCTGGGACCACGTCTCGCGATCACCTGGTCTCCTGATGTCTCAGGGAACGGTTTCTTCGGGGGCGGCAAGTCCGTCTTACGCGGTGGCTTCGGGATTTTCTACGGCCCAGGTCAGACAGAAGATCAGATTCAACCCATCGAATCCGATCGCATCTCAACTACGATAACCAGTGGCTCACTGCTCGCATTTCCCGCGAACACGCCCGCGATCGTCGCGAACTTCGTCAGTAATCCAACCAATCGCTCGTACCAGCCGCGCGCCTATGCTCCGGAATATGTGATACCGGAAAAGGTCTATCAATACAGCTTCTCGTTTCAGCAGGAGTTGCCCTACAACATCGTCGGCACCGTGGCTTACGTCGGCAGCCAGGGGCGCAACCTTTTTCTCCGTAGCGTAGCGAATCAAATTCTTCCGGGTCAGGCAGTGATTGGTCCGGCGGCCACTTCTCTTCCCGCGGGCGTGGGGGTAGTAAACATTACCAACGCGTCCGGCCTGGTGACGGCGGTGCGCACTGTTCGTGAATTTTCAATTCCCAGCGGGACCACCGTGCTGCAACCATTCGCCGAAGTTGATTTCAAAACTGCCGGCGGAAAAGATACTTACAACGCGTTACAAGCACAGCTCTCGCGTCGCTTCGGCAGCGGCCTGACAATGAATGCGCAATACACTTTCGGAAAGTCGTTTGGCAACACGGCCGGATCAAACGAGGCCCGCACTGCCGCCAACAACGCGCGAGCGATCCAGGACTATGAATACGATCGCAGCTTTAACAATTTCGACGTGCGCCACACCTTTAACTTGAGCGCGGTTTACGACCTGCCAATCGGCAAAGGCAAGCGGCTCGACTTCGGTGGCTTCGGCAACGCGATTTTTGGAAACTGGGAAGTCGGCACCATTCTCAATGGCCGTTCAGGATTGCCCATCGAGGTGGGCATCGTGAGGCCGGATATCGTGGTCCAATGTCAAAACGCAGCCGGGTGCCCAGTTTCGAATGCCGCCGGCGCTGCAATTGTGCCAAATGGCTTCGTCGCCCAGCTGCCAACGGTCAGCTCAACCGCACCGTTACCGCTGGGTTTCATCGCTGTAGTCAACACGCCGGGCGGCGGTGCCTCGCGTAACGTGCGTCGGCCAAACTTGATCCCCGGGGTTAACCCATATCTCAACAACGATCGCAGTTTGATAAATCCCGCCGCCTTCGCGATTCCATCGCCGGGGACCTTTGGCGACCTGCCGCGCAACGCGCTACGTGGGCCAAACTTCAAACAGGTTGATTTCATTTTCAACAAACGGTTTCCGATTACGGAGAGTGTGCGAGTTGAATTCCGCACGGAAATTTTCAACATCTTCAATCAAACCAACTTCGCCCTCCCGAGTTCGGCGCTGAACGTGGGCCTACCGACGTTGGGCGGATCAGGACTGCAACCCGGGCAGGCTTACACGCAATCTGCCGCTGGCTCGACCTTCGGCTTGCTTCGTCAGACAGTGGAACGAACGGTTGGTTTGGGAACGAACCGGCAAATTCAATTTGCGCTTCGATTGAATTTCTAACCAGGGCAGAGGCCCGGACCGTTAGGGAGGGCTCCGGTTGATTTAACCGAGCACTTCCGACGGCCGGGCTGCTGTACTGACACTGCTACTGCCTACTGCCTACTGCCTACTGTAGCCGGGCCCTCCCTGACGGCCGAGGTTCCTGCTTTGCATATGTCTCAAACAGAAATGACCATTGCTGAAACGCAAGCTCGCCAGTCGTATCCGGAAGATGTTTACGACGACGGTTACCTCCGGGTTGAGCACAAAAATTATTACATCGCCTTCGCGGGTAACCCCATCCGATTACCGCGCACGGAGTTTCTGATTCTCTCGCGGCTGGTGCGCACTCCCGAGCGCATCGTCAGCGCGGCTGATCTTTGGGAATACGCCTGGGGCGACGCTAAGCCCGTCAACTCCGAGAGTCTCCACGTCTATATTTACCGCTTGCGAAACAAACTTTCCGGTTGCCGCGTGAGCATTGATACGATGGTTAACGTTGGTTACCGGCTCCTGCTAAACCGCAACGAGCACCGCGGCTAGCAACTCCCTCCTTTACTGTCCCAGCTACCCATCGATACGGGCTTATGGCATGATTGATGCTCTCCTGATGATCGCGAGCGGTTGAACACTCATTTCTAATTGAAGTGGGGCAAAATGCCG
>JANLZV010000354.1:0-3024 GCA_031366425.1 Pyrinomonadaceae bacterium
CGAGCCCTTACCAAAAAGAATACACCGTTACTCTACTTAAAGGCCCCGGCCGCGACCGTCTTCAGGTCGCTGATGCTGCCGTCGGCAAAAATTATGAGGTTGCCATTTCCATGCACGTCACCGTGTTCCACAAACCATGGCATTCGCGGCCATTGATGCGGAGTGGTTGGTTTCTCGTCGAATGTAACTCCGACGTAATCAACCCGCTCATTCCCGGCGACCATGTAGTCGTCACCGGATGAAGAGCTTTGTATTGTCGGGCATATCCATGTCTTCCGTTCGATTTTGTACGGCGTAAGGGCCGCGATCCAACTCTTGGAATAATCGACAAAGGCTGATTCGTCATCGCCCGTAAGCCCGATCTGGGGCCATTGGTTATTGTCTTGGATGTAAAGCTCAGCGCCGACATGGAGGCTCTTAAGATTCGCCATACATTGAGCGCGTTGCGCACGGGCACGCAGTTTAGAAACCGCCGGGATAGTTAACGTAATCACTATCGCAATGATAAGAACGACTACAGCAAGCTCTAATAGCTTAAACCCATAACGACGATCCATTGAGCGATCCCACATTCGCGCGACCGTCGCGCGATCTTAAAGCCTTGTTTGCTGGTAGCCTCGTACGACGTAAGCGATGTCGTCGTCCACCGAGTTCACCGTCAGAGAAAACTGAACGTCAGCACTGCCTTTGAGGCGAACGTTTCCGGTGCCAAATCTCGTCGAATTTTCCTCAGTCTGCGCTTTCATTCGGCCCGCCGCCGTGGCGCTATAAGTGTTGTTCTTGTAAGTCGTAGTCGTAGATGTTGTGCCACTCGAGTTTGTCTCAGTCTTCACGCTATCGATGTCTTGCCTTTGATACGTAAAACTGCCAGCGAAAAGCCCTGTTATCTTTCCATTTTTCGGATCTGCAGTCGCAGTGATGGTCCCTACGTATGCTTCACCTTGGTCGAAGACTACAAAGGGTCCGGTCGAACTCCCGCTTTTTGGCACATTCAATGTAAAGATGCCGATGGAATTCGCACCGCAGCGCCCTGTCGGCGTGCTCGCGGGAGCTGGCGATGGAGTTGGCGTTCCACATTGCTGCGGGCTCAGCACCCCAGCGTAAACACCAGCTACTGAAGCTGATGATCCGTAGTCTGGGCCGCCGCTGATTGCCATGGAAACTCCCGCAATCACTAAGAATCCCGCTGCGGCTAGGCCCGTACTCTGGAGAAGGGATTTCATTAATCTCACTTAAGAACCCGAGTGACTGCGGGTCAATGCGAAAGTCTTGACGCGTTTCGTTTGCGGTGCCGATGAAAAGTGGCAGTCGCCAATTGCTAATTCACCCAGCGGCCGTCGGCGGAAGTGAGGATCGGCAGTTCTTCCATCATGAACTGCGTTTTGCCGATCGCGCCGATCATGCGCACGCCGGTGGCGGCACGCCATTTCTTCGACATGCTTTCGCCGGTGTGACAGCCCCAGCTTTTCACGTAGGCATCGCGGGCAATGACGCCGCGATGGATCTGCGCAAACTGATTTTCGTGCAGCCACGATTTCGCGGAGCTATCGACGTTGCTGCTGTAATCGAACATGAAGCAGGCTTTGTTGGAATGGCCGAAGTATTCGAAACCGCCGACCTTCACCACATTCCGCGGCTGGCCGTTGTTCAGGTAATTGATGACGTCGTTGCCATCGCGGATCCAGACGAGGTTCAGGTTGAATTTGTCGCGCACGGTATTGATGTGAGCGATGAGGTCCTGATGTTCCTGCGGGGCGCGATCGAGGTAACCCTGCTTATAAATCAGCCAGGTGATCTTGCCGTCGGGTAATTGGTCGCGCACCTGCTCGGTGCGAATGCGTGCTGCGCGCACGAAGTTTGCCCACCAGTGATCGTGGGGCTGCGTTTTATATTTCTCCCACTGATAAAGCGACGGGCCGCCCACGAGAATGATGTATTCGTTATTGGTGGAGGCGGCAGAGGCGCGACCGACAAAGGCGAGCAGGCAAAGCAGTAAAACAAGGGGGAAACGCATAGTATAAGGAGCAGCACTATTCGTGCTGACTGCGAAAATTCGCAAGTAGGGTCGCCGATTGGAGCAGCGTTTGCGACAACGCGGCTACCAATGCGGATCGACCTCGCCGCGCACGATGTCTTCGATTGATTGGCGTTCGCGTACCGTGGCAAACTTATCGCCGCGCACCAGCACTTCCGCCGGAAGCGGTCGCGAATTATAATTCGACGCCATGACAAATCCGTAGGCGCCCGCGCTCATCACTGCCAGCAGATCGCCCGGCCCCACTTCCGGCATCGCGCGATCCTGCGCGAAGAAATCGCCCGATTCGCAGACCGGCCCGACGACATCGTACTGCGTGAGTGAGCTGCCACTGCTCTCCCGCACCGGAACGATTTCATGAAAACTTCCGTAAAGCGCAGGCCGAATGAGATCGTTCATGCCGGCATCGATAATGGCAAAATGCTTTTCGCCGGTGTGCTTGAGGTAGCGCACGCGCGTTAGCAAAACGCCCGCGTTCCCCACCAGCAAACGCCCTGGCTCGAGCAAAATGCGCAGCCCGAGGTCGCGCAACGGCGGCACGATCGCATTGGCGTAATCGCGGATCGAAAGCGCCGGCTCACCTTTCCACCAATCGATACTGCCGCTGGCAAACGAAGCTTCGTAAACAATCCCCAGTCCACCGCCGATGCTGAAAAATTCGATTCCACAGCGCGCCTTCAACTCGCGCACGAGCGGTGCCACTTTTTCAATCGCCGCGACGAATGGTTTCGCGTCGGTGATTTGGGAACCGATGTGCATTTGCACTCCGCGCACAGTGATGTTCTCGAGTGCTATCGCCCGTTCATAAACCGCGCGGACGCGATCTAGTCCGATCCCGAATTTGTTCTCGTGTTTGCCAGTGGAAACGTATTTGTGCGTGGATGCTTCGACATTGGGGTTCACCCGCAGCGCGACTGGCGCACGTACCTTTTTCGCGCCAGCTATTTCGTTGATGTATTCGAGCTCGGACTCGCTCTCGACATTGAAGG
>JANLZV010000380.1:0-2956 GCA_031366425.1 Pyrinomonadaceae bacterium
GACGGTTCGCTCGCGCCGTGTTTCCCAATGTACTCCGCCACGCACGACTGGGGCACGGTCGGCAATCACAAGTTTGAGGTGAAGCAGCTCGATGAAATGAAGGTGGAATGCACCAAGCATTGCCTCTCCACCTGCAATTACATTTTGGGTTATTGCTACGACAACAAGCGCGTGATCACCTGGGGCCTCAAGCAGGCGATGCATGGATTCAAGGGAGTCAGCAACGGCTTTTAGTCGAGACAGCAGAAGCCCGACCGTTAGGGAGGCGCAAGTTCAATCTGAGCTTGAGACCCTGCCTGACGGTCGGGCTTCTGCTTTCAGACTACGCGGCCGCCACGCATAGTTAATATTCCCACCACCACATTAATCCCGATACCGATGGCGATGGCGATCCAATATTGACGTTGATCGTCGAGGTAGGATTTGTACCGAATCATCGTCGCTAGTCCAAGCGGACCCCAAACGAAGATCGAGGAAAACAATCCCGGACCGTATTCAAGAATACTAAGCGCCGTGATGGTGTGAGTCAGGCTGTTAACCGCAACGCTGGTTCCTAAAATCACCAGCATCATCGGTAGGAACTTAAAACGTCTGGCAAGAACCACGCCGATCGTCGCGAGCAAAAAACCCACGCTTTGCGCCGCCAGAAACCGCGCGGTTGACATGTGCACACCTCTGAGCCGGAGAATGTAGGCAGGATAACCTTCGCCGCCCCAATACTCTTCGGCTATGTGGATCAGGTAACTTAACGGAAACAGCCACGACCAGAGGATCGTGGCGCGATCATAAATTCCCAGTGACGAAAGCTTTTGGTTTGGCGACAGGGCGTCGGGTTTATGCTCGGGCATCAGTTATTGGTTATCTGGCGATCGCAAGAAGTTCTCTGCCAATACCGGCGAAGGTGCGATGATTTAGTGGAAACTCCAGCATAACATGCAGGATGCTGAGGAAATAGAGAATCGACATGCCGGCTTCGTAGTTATACTGCGGCCACAAGAGTTCAGGTAATCGAGTGGGCCAGTGACACGTAAAAAAAAGAAACAACTCAAACCAGATGATGAGCCCAGAAGATTCCGACGCCAAAGTTCAAAAGCATCCGAAACTTGCGCGCCGCCTCGGCCTTTTTGACGCCACCATGATCGTCATGGGCGGGATCATCGGGTCGGGAATATTTATGAACCCTGCAGTGGTCGCTCGTCAGGTGACTACTCCGTTTTTGATCCTCGGGGTTTGGGTCATTGGCGGTCTGCTGGCGCTGGTCGCCGCATTTATCTGGGCCGAGCTCGCGTCGCTGCGTCCCGAAGTGGGCGGACAATATGCTTACCTGCGGGAAGCGTATCATCCTCTGGTCGCGTTTCTCTACGGTTGGGGGCTGTTGCTGGTGGTTCAAACCGGCGGGATGGCCGCAGTCGCCGTCACTTTCGCGCGATACTTTTCCGAGTTGACCCATGTGCCCGCTTCCGATTCGGCCATCGCGATCCTCGCGCTCGCTGGATTGACGTTGATTAACTGTTTTGGCGTGCGCACCGGAAGCACGGTGCAGAGCATTTTGATGGTGCTGAAGATTCTGGCAATCGTCGCCTTGATCGTTATCGGTTTTTTTCTTGCCGGTGCGCACCCTGGGACGGGAGTGCAGTCATCGACGGAAAACCTACTCGGCCGTCCTGCATCGCTGGATCTGCTCACGGTCGTGGGCGCGGCAATGGTCCCGGTGCTATTTGCTTTCGGGGGATGGCAGACTGCGAGCTTCGTTGCCGGAGAGATTCGCGAGCCGCGGAAAAACCTGCCGCGCGCGTTGGTCGTCGGCGTGAGCGGCGTGGTCCTGTTGTATCTGGCGGTGAATTTTGTTTGCCTTCGAGTGTTGGGCAGTGCAGGTCTGGCAGGGACCACGACGCCCGCGTCAGATGTTATGCGGAGCGCGTTTGGCGAGACTGGCGCGCGGGCTATTGCGGCGGGGATCGCGATTTCGACTTTGGGATTCTTAAGCCAGGGAATGTTGACGGCGCCTCGCGTCTACTTTGCGATGGCCCGCGACGGCCTGTTTTTCAAGAGCGTCGGCAGGCTGCATCCTAAAACTCAGGTTCCGATTGCGGCGATCTTGCTTCAAGGCTTACTGGCTATCATCATTGCTTTGTCGGGACGTTACGAGCAGATACTCAACTACGTAGTCTCAGTAGACTTCATTTTCTTCGGCGCAACGGGGTTGTGCATTTTCCTGTTTCGCCGAAGAAAAGTTTCGGCCGCGGCAGCTTCGGCGGCGCCGGCTGCTTCCTTGCCCGCGGGCGGAAGCATCAACCGGGTGCCGGGACATCCCGTGACGACAATCCTATTCGTTGCGGTCTGCTGGCTGGTGGTGATTAATACTGTCTATCGCTATCCCGAAAATACTTTGATTGGACTGTTCATATTGTTGGCGGGAATTCCGGCCTTCTTCTTTTGGCAACGGAGAAATAAAAATGAAAGCAGCAATTGACTACCAACCGAGAACTCGCGCGTCAGAATACATGAACTGGGCCAAAACGAAATCGCGGGCCCGATACAACCTGGCTACCAGCGGACTTGCAAACCTGAATTTGCAGGAATTGGAAGTGGCGCTCGACGATCTGGAGATCACGGGCGAAAACGGTTACGGCTATCCGCCGCTCATTGACGCGCTAGCTGCCAGATATCGCGTAGATCCCAATTCTATTGTGACCGCAGCCGGCACTTCCTTTGCTAACCACCTCGCCCTCGCTGCCTTAATAAATGCTGGAGACGAAATTCTGGTTGAAAGTCCGGTCTATGAACCGTTATTGGCGACTGCGCTTTTTCTCGGCGCGAGCGTTAAGCGCTTTCAACGTAAGTTTGAGAACGGGTTTCAAATTACCACCAGTGAGATCGAGCGAAACCTGAGTCAGCACACGCGGCTCATTGTGATGACCAACTTTCATAATCCGACTGGAGTCTTCACGGAAAC
>JANLZV010000390.1:0-1758 GCA_031366425.1 Pyrinomonadaceae bacterium
AAGGTTCTGGGGATAACGGTCTGGCCACAGGGGATGATTCCGCGACACCGCGAAAAGCTGGCCCTCTCGATTGGTAACGCTGTCGGCAATGAGCTGGTTTCGCAGGAGACCGTGTTTGACGCCCTGTTTGAAACCAGTTTCTTTCATAGCAAGGTCGAAGATTTCGTCGGCGGTTACACTAACGATCTGCTGGCAACGGTTTACCCGTCATTTATCGACGCGCTGCCATCGCAGGCGCGGGCGCCGATCCTCGACACTATCTCTGCGTTGCAATATCGCCTCGCCGAATACATCGCTGCCATGCTGCAGAGCGAAGAGACAAGCGCCGCGATTTCCGCTTTTGTCGAGCGCCAGATTGACGATTTGCTGGCGCGCCGCATCGCGGACACTCTCAGCGAGGATGCGTTCGAACAGATTTTGCATTTCATTCAGGAACGCTTCGGACGCCTGGTTAACGAAGAAGACCTGGAACAAAGGATCGGGAATTTCGTTTCCGGGCGCGTTGACGATTTGGCGCGTAGCAACGCGACGCTCGCGGAAACGTTCACGCCAGAGACTGTCGCTTTCATAAAGGAACGCATCGACAGCCAGGTGCCGCCCATCGTGCAACATCTGGCGGACATCGCCTCCAGCGAGAACACGCGTAAACAAATCGGCGCGCTCATCAAGCTGGAGGTCGATGAGTATTACGAGCAGCTTTCGCTGATCAAGAAAATCTTCATCTCGCGTGAGCGTATCCATCGCGAAGTTGACGATCTGGTTAACAAGACGTTGCCGCGACGCATCGAAGAATACTTGCGCGGTCCGGCGTTCGAGCAGGAAGCTGAGACCTTCCTTAATGCAACTATCGATAACGTGCTGGCCCGGCCGATAGCTACCCTGGTTGGCCAGATTGAATCCGCGAAGTTTGACTCGATAAAACAACAGATAACGAGTCGCATTGTGGAACTGGCTAAGAGTGAGGAGTTGTCGGCCTCAGTTTTAACTTACGTTCGCGAAGCGGTTGAACGATTTCGCCCACAGACACTTGGGTCAGCGGTGCAACACATGGATCCGGAGCTGAGCCAACGCGCCAAGGAGTTTTTTACTACCAGTCTCCTCGGACTGCTGACGCGAGCTGACACTGCCCGGACGATTAACCACATCCTGAGTTCGCAGATCGAACGGCTGTTAGTTGCGCCGATTGGCCGTCTCGGCGACCACGTTTCCAGGCCTTCACTGGAACGCGCCAGCAAAGCGCTGGTAGAAAAGATTACCTTGACGGCGCGCGAACGTCTGCCCACAGCGATTGCCGAGTTTGACGTCGGCGGCCTCGTGCGTAAGAAGGTCTCAGACTATCCGATTGAAAAACTTGAGGTGTTGGTGCTGTCCGTCGCTAAACAGCACCTGAAGAAGATCGAACTCTTTGGCGCATTGATTGGCTTCTTCCTTGGGCTCGGACAGGCTATCTGGTGGTGGCTGAATTACCACTCGGGACGGTAACGAGGTGTGTTGACTAATCAGAACCGGAAGCGACCGGGTCCTCGCGAGATGGCACATGGACGCCGAATCGAATGCTCGGACCCGGTCGCTACCGCTCCCGGTTCTGATTTTGTTTTTCCAGCAAACAGGCGCCGCCCCACGGCCGATTGGCGTGAAAGGTATCCGATTTCTGCAGGTGGTAGAAGAAACTCATCAGCCTCGGCAGACGCTTCAATTCACCGGCAGTGTGCCACAGTGAGCGGACGTCGGTGGGCTTCCAACCAAACTTATTGAAGA
>JANLZV010000408.1:0-2146 GCA_031366425.1 Pyrinomonadaceae bacterium
TACGGTTATACCACTTTCAACAGATCAAAACATTGCATTTTCTATTTTTAGCTGGGGTTAAATAGAGGGGAGCGCGACTGTGATGGCCGTCACTGTCCCGCATCTCGGCAGGCACTCTTGGGTCGTGGCGTTTCAAGAAGGGCAACTGGCGGACGTACGGGCAGAAACAAAAATGAATCCATAACCATGCATCTGAACAGTCCTCATTGGCTATTCAACCGGCACAACGAACTCGTTATCACGCACCATGTTCATGCGGCTTCGGGCCGCCGCTTCAATGGTGCGGGGATCGGATCGGAGTTGCTCGACTTCGACGCGCAACGACTGGTTCGCGTGGCGCAGTCCGTCAACGTCGGTTTGCATATGGACGTATTGTTGCGACGCGGAAGACATCCGCGCGTAGGTGCGCATGGTGACTGTTGCGCAAATCGCTGCGGTCGCCACGATGATCATCGCGAAGGTTACCCACGCCGGGATGACCCCGCCGCGTCGTCTGACCTCAGCCGGTGTCCCGATTAGTCCTTGCGAAATCTCTCGCACTGACGAGAAAGGCGAAGCTGCCCGAGGGGCCACCCTTTGCGCCCGAATTCGCTCATCAACCCAATAAGAATTTATGACCCTGCTCAAGAAGCACCTCCAAGTCTTTCGCTGATTCTGATTCCGCGTAAATACGAACTACCGGTTCTGTCCCCGAAGGGCGCAATAGCAACCAGGAACCGTCCGCAAAGATAAATTTCACACCGTCCATTCGATTCGTTCGCTCAACTTTCTTCCCGCCGATCTCTTTGGGATCCTGGTTGAGCTTGCCGCTGAGCGATTGCATCAGCTCGGGAGTCAGGCGCACCCCAATCCGGCCGGATTCGAGTTTGCCAACTCGCGAATAGAGTTCATTTAATTGTTCAGTCAGGCTCTGGCCGCGCGCCGCAACTGCCTCCGCTGCAAGCAGACACGCAAGGATGCCATCTTTCTCCGGATAGTGACCTTTGATTGACAGTCCCGCCGACTCTTCACCGCCGATGACAATCTTGTCTTCATTGATTAGCTCTCCAATGAATTTGAAACCCACGGGCGTTTCATAAAGTGGTAACCCACGAGACTCAGCCACGCGGTCTACCAGATGCGAAGTTGCTACCGAGCGCGCGGCGCCGCCGCTCCATTTTCTCGACTCCACCAGATAATCAAAGAGAAGAGCAATTAATTGATTTGGGGTTATGAATGTTCCGTCTGCGTCGATGACTCCAAAGCGATCCGCGTCGCCGTCAGTGGCTAATCCGAGCGCGCATCCCTTGGATAAAACTACTTCGCGCAATTCGTCTAAATGGCTGGCTTCGGGTTCGGGAGATCGTCCACCGAACAGCACGTCGCGCCAATCGTGAATCGTGGTAACTTCCAATCCGTGATTACGCAGGGCGCCGTCCAGGTATCCGCGTCCGGTTCCCCAGAGCGGATCAAATGCATATGAGCCGCCAGCGCGGGCGATCACGTCGAAGTCGATCTTCTTTTCGAGGTCTTCCAGGTATCCAGGTCGGGCAGAAAAAGTCGGCCGCGCGTCACTGCTGGTTTGCGGGACCGCAGCCACGGGCGCGCCTGCCTCTATCAGTTTTTCAACATTCTTGGTAATCTCTGGCAGCGCTGGAGCACCATCGCTGGTCGAGAGTTTCATGCCGTTGTACTGCGGGGGATTGTGAGAAGCGGTGAAATTAATTCCGCAAACTGCGCCCTGCGTACGAATGACATGCGATATGGTTGGAGTCGGCACCG
The DNA here is from genome assembly GCA_031366425.1 of Pyrinomonadaceae bacterium. Lineage (GTDB taxonomy): Bacteria > Acidobacteriota > Blastocatellia > Pyrinomonadales > Pyrinomonadaceae > PSRF01. The sequence continues at coordinate 1,762 of JANLZV010000408.1, forward strand.
GGGCGTCGCAAAGTAAAGCGCGGAAAGAATTTGCGGAAACAACTTTCGCGCATTCCTCAGCGAACTGTTCGCCCAAAAAACGGGTGTCGTATCCGACGACGATCAAGTCGGCAGTTGGTTTTCGATCTTCGAAATGGGAACAGATGGCTTTGGTGACCGACCGAACTCCCTCGAAGGTGAATTCGTCGGCTATCACAGCCCGCCAGCCAGATGTTCCAAACCGAATTGCCATACTTTTTAAGAACCTGCTTAACCGCTTGGTGAGTTTACCTACAAGATAAGTGACACTCTTTGGTCATTACCCACAAGATGATGTGGTTTATTCTTGGTCAATCCGTTGCCGCTCAACACTTTAGGGCTAAGGTGGCCGGAGCGTACCAAAGGT
>JANLZV010000435.1:0-9197 GCA_031366425.1 Pyrinomonadaceae bacterium
TCTACCTCTAACGGGCGTCAGTAATCCATAGACTTAAGACGACATTTAACATCTCGCATTAACATCTCGTTCCAATGTCAAAGATCAGAGTCCTTCCCGATCACGTCGCCAACCAAATCGCCGCCGGTGAAGTAGTGGAGCGACCTGCTTCGGTAGCGAAAGAACTCGTCGAAAACGCCATCGACGCGGGCGCGACTCGCATTACGCTAGATGTTGAAGCTGGCGGACGTCGTCTTTTGAAGGTTTCAGACGATGGCGAGGGAATGGTCAGAGACGACGCTGTGTTGGCGTTCGAACGTCACGCCACTTCAAAAATTGCAAAATCGGAGGATCTGAGTTCGATTAGCACGCTCGGGTTTCGGGGGGAAGCACTCGCGTCGATTGCTTCGGTCGCGCGAGTGGAACTCACCACCAATACCGAGGCGGGCGCCGCCACCAGGGTAGTGATCGACGGCGGCAAGATGCGTGATGTAAAAGACGCGGCCCACCCGCGCGGCACCACGCTCAGCATTCGCGATCTGTTTTTCAACCTCCCGGCGCGGCGAAAATTTCTTCGATCCGAAGCCACCGAGAGTTTTCACTTAACAAACCTGGTCACACACTACGCCCTGGCTCATCCCGAAATCGCGTTTACGCTCACGAACAATGGGCGGGAAACGTTGCGCACTTCCACCGCCGCCGACTTGCGCGAACGTGCGTATCAAATTTTTGGCGCGGAGTTCCTCGACAACCTGCTGGAAGTAAATGGCGGAAATTCGTCAGTTGCCCGCGTGAGCGGTTTCGTTTCGGCGCCGCGCGATCGACGCACCTCGCGAGATTCGCAGTATCTGTTCGTCAATGGCAGGTTTGTGCGCGACCGGCTGATCTCGCGCGCGCTTTCGGAAGGCTATCGCGCCATCCTCCCGCACGGAGTTTATCCGGCGGCACTCTTGTTTCTTGAAACGCCACTTGATGAGATTGATGTGAACGTCCATCCAGCGAAGACAGAGGTGAGATTTCGCCGGGCAGCGGCAGTGGCGGAAGCTGTACGCGAGGCGGTGCGAACGGCGCTGGCGAGCGCTGGGTATGTGAGGGCGGAAGCAAGAGACCATCAAACTGAACCGATCGATCGCCAGGAAGCCTACCCAGGTCCGACAGTGGCTGGCAGGTCTGAGAACGCGACCGCGACCGCGACTGCAGCCGAGCAGCAAGCCGTCGTCGAACCGGCGATCCAATCCCGCATCGAGTTTCCCCGCGCGCCTGAGGCGACGACGGAACTATCGGCGTTAGCGAGTGAATCGCAATCGATCGAAATTTCCTTGCCCACTAAGCCGCGTCAACCAACAGAGATTGGTGCCGCGCCCGCATGGAACGCGACGCGCGAAGAATCTCCGGTGGACTACGCCAACGTGAGTGAAGTTATTGAGTCGCCGGCAACGGCATCCCCCAGGGCTTCACTTCAACTTCCGCCGCTTAACTCGGCCGACAAATATGCGAGCGAGGTCAAGGTTGAATCGCTTTCCGCGGACATTCGTCCCCTCGGCCAACTCGACGAAAGCTTCATCATTGCGACCGACAACGATGGACTGCTATTAATCGATCAGCACGTGGCCCATGAACGCATTTTGTTTGATAAGTATCGCGCGCTCGAATCAACTCGAATCGCCGAATCGCAACACTTGTTAATTCCCGAGACGTTTGATTTAACTCCGGCGCAGGCATCAGTATTCGACTCAGTGGCGAAGGAATTAGAAAACTACGGTTTTGAACTCATGCGCCTTTCCGGCCGCACCGTCGCGATTAAAGCTACGCCGGCAGATTTACCCGCGGGCGAAGCGCGTAACATGCTGGCCGAGATTCTCGACACGGTGGATGCGGAAAAGAAGGGCGGAGCAAGAGAAACCCTCCGGGATGATATTGCCGCTTCGCTCGCGTGTCATGCCGCGATCAAAGTCAATATGCCGCTGACGCAGGAAAAAATGCGTTGGCTCATCGATCGCTTGTTACAAACGTCGTCGCCGACCACCTGCCCCCATGGCCGTCCGGTAATCCTTCGTCTCACCACGCGAGATATCCTCAAAGGCTTTCAACGGATCTAAGTCCGCCGCCGGGTCACCGCGCTTATGTGCGCAATCCGTTTGGCTATATGATGGCGTATATTCGGCGAGGAGAAAAAAATATGTATACCGCATTTTTTATTAGTTCAGCCATTTTGTTGATTGGCATTTCAATGTCCTGCAATGTCGCCGGCGCGTCGTCGACGTCGATTCCAGACCCGACGGTCGATGCGCCATTGGCGACGGTAGCGAGTGAGCAAAAAGTTGTGCTGGCCGGGGGATGTTTTTGGGGAGTTGAAGCCGTCTTCGAGCATGTTAAGGGCGTTTCGGGGGCGAAGTCGGGATACGCGGGAGGATCGCCGAACACCGCGAATTACGACAAAGTGAGTATGGGGACGACGGGCCATGCTGAAGCAGTTGAAGTGACTTACGATCCTTCGCAGGTCACTTATGGGCAACTGCTCAAAGTGTTCTTTTCGGTTGCGCATGACCCCACCGAGTTCAACCGGCAGGGGCCTGATTCGGGAACGCAATATCGTTCGGCGATCTTCTACCAGAGTGAAGATCAGAAGCGAATCGCATCGGCCTACATCGCACAGCTAGACCAGGCGAAGGTGTTTGGGAAAAAGATCGTGACCCAGGTGGCGCCGCTCAACGCGTTTCACGAAGCCGAGGCGTATCATCAGGACTACTTGTCGCGCCATCCCGATCAGCCTTACATCGTGATCAATGACTTGCCAAAGGTGGAAAATCTGCGGAAGCAGCTACCGGGCTTGTACAAAGACAAATAAGTTGGTTCGGTAGCGCGGGGCGGATCGTTGAAGGGTTTAGAAACTGCCGAGGGTTTCCATCGTCAACCGAAGGTCTGACAGATCGGGTAACAACGCATCAGGGTTATGCGCAAGGATCTCCGCGCGCGAATAGAAACGACCCGTCCCCACCGCTAGCACGCGCGCACCGAAGTGGCGTGCGCAATCAATGTCATTGGGCGTGTCTCCGATCACGATGAACTGGGCCGGCGCGAGGTCTACTTGCAGCGCTTCGCGAATCCGATCTGCAGCCAGCGTGGGCAAATCTCGACGGTCATGAGAGTCGTCACCAAAGGCTCCGGGCAAATCAAAAAACTCCGCCAGCCCCACCAGCTTCATCTTCAAATAAGCCGCGGGTTTAATATTTCCGGTGAGCAACGCCGAGTGATAACGCGGGTGATCGGAGACCGCTTGCAGCGCCTCGCGGGCTCCCGGCAATAGCTCAAAAACCTCTTCGCCGTTACCAGTAAACTTATGCATCGCCTTCATGTAACTTTCGCGGAGCTGCGGCGCCCGCGCGCGGATCTGTTCATGAGTGAAGCCTTCATGTTTCAACGCCTCGCCAACGATTTGCAAATCAGTCATGCCCGATACCTTCATTTCCGGCAGCCGGCCCGCGGTGCCGAACACTTCCTGGAGCATGGGAATCGTGTAGTCTTTGAACGAACCCGGACGCTTCGATCGGATTAGCGTGCCGTCGATGTCCCACAGGAGAATCCGGAGCGACGCAGGATCTTGTGCAGCAGAAATTGATTGCATTATTAGCTCTAGTTTGCCCGCCGGCTTCCCGCAGGGGGCGCCGACACTATTCGATGACCGCGAGCACATCACCGGCGCGCACTGTCGCCCCCGCTTCCGCGTTGATTGTGACGACAGTGCCGTCTTTGGGCGACTTCATTTCATTTTGCATCTTCATTGCTTCGACTACGATGATTCCGTCGCCCGCTGCGACTTGCGCGCCCGCTTCAACCAGGACCCGCACAACTTTTCCCGGCATTGGCGAAATGATTTCCGCGGTGCCCGCATCATGCGCGGCGTCTGTTGGTCCACTGCGAAGACGTTTCGGATCGATAACGTTAACGTCGTAGCTGGCCCCTTCCAGGACCACCTCCATCAGTCCGCCCATGGCCTGCGTTTCGCGTTTCGCTTCAACTCTGACTTTGTAAACGCGTGGGCCAACCAGAAGCAGATACTGCCCTCCAGATAGCTCTCGCACTTCGATCTCATATTGCCGGCCGTCTACTTCGGCGGCGACGTGATCGTCTCGATCAGGGTCGACCTCGGTTGAAACGTCGTAATCCAGTCCTGATAGTTGGGCCCGCAGTTTCATGCTATTTTTCGCGCCCGCCATGGTTCGCCGTGATGATGTTTCGCGCATCGTGCAAAGCGGTGCGCCCGGAAATCTTCCAGCGCGATTGTTTGAGGCCGTTCGGCTGACCGTCAGCCCGGGTAAGGCGTGACAGGTTTGCGTAATGAATTGCCGCCGCAATCAGCGCTAGGTCACGTCGCGCCAGGCCTTCAGGTTCAGCGTCACTGGAAACTCGCGCCGCTGCGCGCCGCACATTGAACCGACCAATGAATCCGGTATCCAAACGGCCCGACTTGAACTCATCGTCGCAAACTATTTCGCGGAAGAAGGGCAGCGTAGTTTTGATGCCGCCAACTTCGTATTCATCGAGTGCGCGGCGTAATCGGTCGATCGCTTCACCTCTCGTGCGTCCCCAGGCCGCGAGCTTTGAAACGAGCGGATCGTAGTGAATTGAAACTTCGGAATCAGACTCGACGCCGCTGTCGTCACGAATCCCTGGTCCGGACGGGACTCGCAGGAAACTGATCGTGCCTGGTGAAGGGAAGAAACTGTTTTCCGGGTCTTCGGCGTACACCCGGCATTCGATCGCGTGCCCTTGCCAGCGAACTTCGTCCTGAGAAAAAGAGAGTTGCGCTCCTGCGGCCACGGTAATTTGTTCGCGCACCAGATCTATTCCGGTGACAAGTTCAGTAACCGGATGTTCAACCTGCAGCCGAGTATTCATTTCCAAAAAATAAAATTCGCGCGTGGCGTCCGCGACCAGAAACTCGACGGTGCCGGCGCCGACGTAGTTCACCGCGCGTGCCAGTTTCACGGCCGCTGCTCCCATCCGTTCACGCAGCCCTGGCTCATTGATCGGCGACGGGCATTCTTCGACCACCTTCTGATGCCGGCGTTGAATGGAACATTCGCGTTCTCCGAGGTGAACCACATTGCCTTGGGTATCCGCGAAGATTTGAATTTCGATATGACGTGGGCGTTCGACTGCTTTCTCAAGGTAAAGCGAATCGTCGCCGAAAGCTGCCGCAGCTTCTGACTTGGCATTGTCGAAGGCGGAACGTAATTCGTCGGAGGAGACTACGAGTCTCATGCCCTTGCCGCCGCCGCCGGCGGAGGCTTTGAGCATGACGGGGTAACCAAACTCGTGCGCGGTGCGTTCAGTGTCGGCTAGCGATTTCAAAGGCTCGACAGTTCCGGGAACGATAGGCACGCCCGCCTCGACAGCTGCGCGCCGGGCGCTGGTCTTCGATCCCATCACTTCCATCGCTTCCGGGCTTGGACCGATAAAGGTCAGGCCCGCGGCGGCCACGGCCCGGGCGAAGTCTGCGTTCTCGGCAAGGAATCCATAGCCGGGGTGAATCGCCTCTGCCCCAGTAGCTAGCGCGGCGTCGATAATCGCTCTGATGTTGAGATAACTTTCAATGGACGGCGCGGGCCCGACGCAGACTGCTTCGTCGCAGAGGCTGACGTGCACGGCGCGCGCGTCGGCTTCGGAGTAAACCGCGACTGGAGAAATGCCTAGATCGCGGCAGGCCCGAATGATCCGGACGGCAATCTCTCCCCGGTTGGCAATTAGAATTTTGCTGAACATTAAAAAAGCAAGGCCTTAAATAACAACACCCCGCAGAGTATACAGGGTGTCATTCAACGCTGAAATCAAACGGATCGATCAGGGTTTGCGAGTTTGGAGTGTAGCGCCGCTGGTTCCTCGTCGTGGAGTTTCAGAGGCTTTCGAGATCACTCCGTCGCGGACGATCAAATCGTCTTCAGTACCCAACACTTTGTCAGCGCCCGCGAGTGGTAACACATAATTGGTAAATGAGACCGCCTCGTTGGGCAGGTCGTCGGTAATAGTCAGCGACGCATTGCGAATAACCGTTCCACGCAGCGGCTGCGGTTTTTGCTTCGACGCGATTTCGGCTCTCGCTTCGTAACCTGACGTGTCGAGGTTTTGGAGCGCGGCAGCAAGGGAGCCATCGGTATCTGGAAGACGGCTGAGATCCTTGAGTTCACTCGGGAGGGTGCCAAATTTCGTTCGATAGTCGCCGAGAGCGCGATCGATCCGGTAACCCTGAGCGTTGAAGCCGGCTTGAATTCCGTCCTCGCGCTGGCGAAGGCGTTCAGGCACCGTGATGCCGATAAAGAACACCACCATGATCGGAACAATCGCTGAAGCGAGAAAACCCGCGCGGGCAAAACGCACTCCACAGAAACGCGTCGGTGCCTGTGCGATCGAGCGGTAGAGTTTTCGGCCTCCGAGGATCACCACCAGGGTGACTGGGATCATCGCCCACTTCAGCTGCCAGGCCGCAGTTTCAGCAGCGGCCACCCAGGACCAGAAGTCGAGCGGTATCATCGAAAAGAACGCCAGATTTGAGGTGGCACCGCGTGACGAGCGCTGAGTTAGCGAGAGAAAGGTTTGCGTCAAAAACGTCAGGGCCATTAACGAACCCATAACCGTCAGCACCAGTGAACGACCGAAAGACGGGAGCTCGTGTTCAGGGCGGGGCAGCGGCTCGCCGACCGGGCGAGCGCCGCACGATTGACAGCCGTCACCCATCACACTCAGGGTGGATTCAGATCTAAAACCGCAGCAGGGGCAGATTGTCACGTCGTTAATACCTCAGCACTAAAGCAGAATCAATTGATTGTCGTCGGATGCCTGGCTAACCAGCTTTGTGTACTAGCGGATGTTCAGCTCGTCGTTCAGGTCCGGGATTCGATGCGGAAAGAGCAGGGCGCGCTTCCTCTTCACCTCGTTCAGTCTTAATTTTATTTAGTTCAAACCATGTGTGATACATGCGATGAGCGAAGGTCCAATATGACCCCACCGCAAGTACCCACAAGACTGCCGGCATTCGGTTAGCGAAGAAGTTGGTCGAATCCGGATGAGTGCTTAGGGCGCCAATGATAAAAAGAACCACTCGCTCAGGCCGGCGGAGAAAACCAACGTCGCATTTCTCGATAATACTCTCGGCCCGGGCGCTCGCGTAGCTTACCATAACTGAGCCCATTAGTCCTGCGCCCGCGAGAAAAACGTTTAAGGTTGAGTGAAACGGAGTATCCCGGGCGTAAAAGACCATCAACCCGACAAATACCACCATGTCGGAGAGACGATCCAGAGAGGAATCCAGGAAGCCTCCGAAACGCGTCACCCGTCCCGAGAGGCGCGCCACCTGGCCATCGAGCATGTCGAATAGGTTCGCTACGATCAGGATAATTCCGGCCCAGAAGAACCTGCCGTAGCCGAAGAGCAGACCGGAGCCGACGTTGATCGCCACGCCGATCACAGTGAGGATATTTGGGTTGATATGGCCGTAGGCGAGCCAGCGCACCATCCCGTCGATAATTCTTTGCGCCCCGCGGCCAATCGCACCTACAAACATCGCCTGATTAACTCCTCTGCGTCATTATGCCCAAGAAGGTACTGAGTTGACAGTCCCTTCGGACAATAAGCGGCGAATTTTATGGACGGGTGGCGATGGTGTCAAGGTTGAATGAGGCGTTGCTTACGCGTTTTTTTCTGTCTGATCGTGGATGGTAGTCAACCGCCGGATCTCGACGTTGCGCGCGCCGGCCGGTGTGCGCACCACTACCTCATCGCCCTCTTCTTTTCCCATCAGGCTGCGGCCGACCGGCGAGGTGGTAGAAATCAACCCGCCTTGCGGATCGCTCTCTTCGGGTGTGACGAGCCGGTATGTGACTTCTTCATCGCGCTCGGCGTCAAACAAAACAAGGGTCGAGCCATACGCAGCTTTACTATGCGAAATCTTGGAGAGGTCAATCGTCGCGACTTCGCTAATCCGTTGCCGCAATTCCATAATTCGCGCTTTGACAATGCTTTGACGGGCGAGCGCCGCATGGTACTCGGAATTCTCCCGAAGGTCTCCAAACTCAAGCGCCCGCTTAATCTCTTTCGGAAGGTGAACCCGCAATTCGGATTCGAGCTCATCGAGTTCCGCCTGAAGTTTTGCTTTGATAACTTGTGACAACTAATCCTCCTAAACTTTCCGGTGGTACTTCGCTTCATCCGGTGCGCCAAACGAGATTCCGGTGTCGCGCGCGGTGCGCACGAGCTGGCCGTCCGCGGGCACGGTCTTGATATTCGCAATCGCCATTTTGATGGGCACCGTGATCACATCTCCGGCCTGTAGCGCCACCATCATCCCCCGCTTTCCTTCGACGAGCGCGCGGACCGCGCAGGATCCGTAATTAGTCGCCAGCATCCGATCGAAAGCATTGGGGCGTCCGCCTCGTTGCAGGTGGCCCAGCACTACACAGCGTGCTTCTTTGCTGGTCAGCGCTTCCAGTTCTTTTTGACAATGAGCGCCAATGCCGCCAAGCCGTGGGGCATGCTGCATGTCGCCACGATCCTGATAGATCAAATCGCGACCGGCTTCCATCGCACCCTCCGCGGCCACGATGATACTAAAATTCGATCCGGCGTCGTCGCGTGCACGTATTCTGTCAGCAACTGATTTCATTGTGAAGGGAATTTCCGGAATCAGGATCACATCCGCGCCGCCGGCGAGGCCCGAATGCAGGGCGATCCAACCGGTGTGACGGCCCATCACTTCGAGAATCATTACCCGGTCATGAGACTCAGCAGTCGTGTGCAGACGGTCGAGAGCGTCGGTAGCGATATCGAGTGCGGTGATAAAGCCAAAGGTCAGTTCCGTACAGGCGAGATCGTTGTCGATAGTTTTGGGCACACCCACCACCGGTACTCCCAGGCGGTCAAACTCCGCAGCGATCGCCAAAGTGCCTTCGCCGCCTAAGACGACGAGCGCATCAATGCCTTTGCGCTGAAGGTTTTCAACTGCCTCCCGGTAGACCGCGTCGGGCTTGGAAGCCACGCCTTCAGCGCTTAACTCAACGAACCTGCCACGGTTGCGCGTGCCCAGAATGGTCCCCCCGCGCGGCAGTAAACCTCGGACGTCGGCTGGAGTGAGTGGGCGAGTTTGCGTTTCACCCAACACTCCTTCGAAGCCATCTTCAATGCCGATGACGTGCTTTCCGTATTGGCCCGTAGCGGTTGTGACG
>JANLZV010000454.1:0-3307 GCA_031366425.1 Pyrinomonadaceae bacterium
CACGACGAAACTCAGAGTTTCGTCGTGGCAACTTTGTTGAGGAGGGACAGACGACCGCAACCAGCCAGGTGATTCGCGAGAAGGTTGATATGAACCAGCTGCTTGATCGAGCGTTTGAGTTGACCGGCTATCACGAAAAGACGCAGCGCTTCGCGCGCGAGAATGTACAGGAGCATGACGCAGGAGCAGTCGGCCATTCCAAAATCAAGAAAGGCATCGGCTTCGCCTCGTTCATGCATGGCGCCGGGTTCACTGGCTCGGGTGAGGTTTACCTCGCGTCGGTAGTCGGTGCTGAAGCGACCGCGGAAGGCCGCGTCCGCATACTTGCCGCCAGCACGGAAATTGGCCAGGGAACGAATACAGTTTTTTCCCAGATTGCGGCCGAGGCGCTCGGGGTTGATGAGAGACTGATTGAAGTCGCGCAGCCCGACACGGCGAACGTTCCCAATAGCGGGCCAACGGTCGCGTCGCGTACCTGCATGGTCGTCGGCAAACTTGTCGAGTCGGCGGTGCTGGGTTTGAAGCAAACGCTCGTTGGCAGCGGCTTGTTACCGGAAGGCTACAGCGGCTCAGAATTTCAGGAAGCCTGCCGCAAATATATCGAGAGCATTGGTCCACTGAAAGTCTTCAGTAAGTATCAGCCGCCGCCTAACGTTCAATGGGACGACGAGAAATATCAGGGCGACGCTTACGGCACTTACGCGTGGGCCGTTTACGTTGCCGAAGTTTCGGTTGACACCTTGACCTACGAAGTTCATGTCGATGATTTTGTGGCGCTCCAGGAAGTTGGGCGAGTAATCAATCCGGTCATGGCAGCCGGACAAATTGAAGGCGGAGTGGCGCAGGCGATTGGGTTCACGCTCTTTGAGAACGTGGTCTGGAAAAACGGGCGCATGGCAAATGGGCAGATGACCAATTACATCATGCCGACCGCGGCTGACATCCCGCCGATTCGTGTTTACTTTGAAGAGAACCCTTATGCTTACGGTCCCGGCGGCGCGAAAGGAATTGGCGAACTACCAATGGATGGCGCGGCGCCGGCAATCTTGAGCGCGATTGAAAACGCGACCGGCGTAAGCTTCAATCACGTCCCGTTGATGCCGGAGGCGATGATGGACGAATTCGCTACGCCGGAGTGATTTCAGAAAGTTCGCCCGGGCTTAAGCGACCGATTGCTTCCAAAATTTGCGGGATGCAGTTTTGAATGCGAGGCCAACTCGTACTCATTAGCACCAGAATGCTGAGTTTTCTTCCGGTGAGATTCTGTTGATAACGAAGATTCTGGTCGGTCGTAATCAGTAGATCAAAGGAGTCTTCTGCGGCGGCAAGCAACTCTCCGTTCTCCAGGATGGACCAGCCGAGTTCAAATGCGGTTTTGACGATATGCCCTTCAAGATGATCGCGAAGCGGAACTGGCGTTCCCTGGTCGAACAGGATTCTCATCTTTGAAGCAAGGTACTGACGTTAGACTTCGGCGAGACTGTGTTCAGCGTGCGCGAGAACTGCGACGGCCTGTTCAAGACTAACACCGGGAAACCATTCGAGAAATTCACTGATCGTTGCACCGGTTTCAAGGTTCTCGAACAAGGCTCGCACCGGCACGCGAGTGCCACGAAAAACCCAGGCACCGCTGACTCTGCCTTCGGTTCGTTCTACTTCTTGACAGTCGCGCCAATCCAGCATGCCCAACATGATATGCTTCAGTTTCGGCACAGGCAATAGCAGAGTTAAAAGATGAACGCGTTAACTAGTCACTCGGAAGAAACAATCCACTGCACGGTCAACGGTGATCCGCAGACGCTTGAGGCGCACCCGATGGCGCGTTTGCTTGACGTGTTGCGTGAGCAGTTGCACCTGACCGGCACGAAGGAAGGCTGCGGCGAGGGCGAATGCGGCGCGTGTACAGTTTTGCTCGATGGCCGGATCGTCAACAGTTGTTTGGTACCCATGGCGCAGGTTGAGGGCGTGACGATCAAGACGATCGAAGCCGTTGCCAATGGTGAGCAGTTGCACGCAGTCCAGCAGGCGTTCATCGATTGTGGCGGCGCGCAGTGCGGCATCTGCACACCGGGCATGGTGATGGCCGCCGTGGATCTGCTGGAACGAAATCCGAATCCGAGTGAAGCCGATATTCGTACCGGACTGGCCGGAAATCTTTGCCGCTGCACCGGCTATATGAAGATTTTTGATTCTGTGGTGCGCGCCTGTCAGAAACCGCTGGAACAATGATCGACATCACCAATGAACTTCGCAGACTGATTACGGCCCTCGCTGAGCAGAGAATTGACTATGCGCTGTGCGGAGGAATGGCGATGGGCGTCCATGGCTTTTTGCGCACAACCATTGACATTGATTTGCTGATCCAACCGCAGTCGTTGGATGACGTTTTTGGGGTAGCGCAGGCACTTGGGTACAGCATCCGCGGCAAAGAGATGAGCTTTGCTGATGGCGCTGTTGAGATACGTCGCGTGTCGAAGATCGATCCCGAAGACGGAGAGGTGTTGTCGTTGGATCTACTTTTGGTTACCCCTGATATCCGCTCGGCGTGGGATTCTCGCATCGAAGCTGATTGGGAAGGAAGAAAGTTGTCAGTCGTTTCTCGGGATGCATTGATCGCGCTAAAGACTTTGAGAGGTAGTCTACAGGACTTAGCTGATATTCAGGCGCTAAACGAAAAGGGTTCTAATGAAGCAGATTGATATGTCAGATAAGGCGGTTACTGCTCGACTCGAACTCATGTCGCAACTGCGCCGGCTTTGTCTGTCGCTCCAAAAGGCCACGTTCCCGGGGAAGAGAGATAACGCACCAAGGCGTACACAACCGTCTGAATCGGCACGATCAGAGACGCAAAAAGCAAAATGAGAAGCCACATTCCAAGTTACCAATTGACCTCGCCTGCGAGTTTGGGCCAGGCGCTAAGCACGCTCGCGAACGAACCGGGCGTTTGGCAGCCCTTCGCTGGCGGTACGGACCTGATGGTGCTGCTCGAGTCCGGCAAACTCGCGCACAAGAACTATCTCAACATCTGGAACCTCGCAGAACTTCGCGGCATAGAAGTCTCCGACGAACACGTGACACTGGGCGCGCTCACAACCTATACGGAAGTTCAGTCTGATCCAATTCTTCGCGCAGAGTTTCCAATGCTCTGTCAGGCGGCGAGTGAGACCGGCGGCCTGGCCATTCAAAATCGCGGCACGCTGGGCGGCAACATTGCAAACGCTTCTCCGGCGGCCGATTCTCCGCCGGCATTGCTCGCTTACGACGCTGAGTTGGAGTTGCTCTCGGTGCACGGCTCTCGCTGGGTGCC
>JANLZV010000455.1:0-2707 GCA_031366425.1 Pyrinomonadaceae bacterium
AAGGCTCGGACCCCTGCTGCTGAAGCTCGCGAGCGTGTTAGTGCTGGCACTGATCGCACCCACCGAAAACGAGGCGCTGTACATGGCCGGTGCGTCTGACACGGTTGAGCAGGCCGAACCGGAGTTGCCAGCCGAAACCACCACGAAGATGCCCGCTGCCTGAGTGTTATTGACTATCGTCTCCAGCTCGGCCCCAGTGGTGCAGCCTTCGCTGACCGGACATCCCCACGAGTTGTTCAGCACGTGGGGGCGCTTGGTCGCGTCGGGACTGCCACCAGCAAGATTAGTCGGGGCGATAGTGAACTGGAAACACTCAGTATAAGTGGCCGGAGTTCCGTTTCCCTGATCCATATTGCGGCATCCGATCCACTTTGCTCCGGGCGCTACTCCTACCTGATTGCCCGCGCCATCGTCCCCGACGATCGTGCCCACAGTGTGACTGCCGTGAAAGTTGTCGTCGCAGGGCGCAACCGTGTTCGGACCGCAGGTGCCGCCCCCACTGTGGATCGAATCATGCCAGTTGTAATTGTGATCAGCGACGCTGCCGTTCCAACCGCGATACTTCGGTTTGAGCGCGTTATGCGTCCAGCGAATTCCCGTATCCAAACCGCCGACGACGATGTTCTGTCCGGTAAAGCCCAGCGCCCAAAGTGCCGGAGCGTTAACGTTAGTTACCCCTAGCTCAACAGCCTCAGGAGCGTTTACCCGCGACGGCGCATCGCGCACGTCAGCGATCTTGGGATCCTCGATCCAACGTGCCGGTTGATTGGAATCGACGCGGGCGACATCTGGACGAGCCGCAATTTGATCGACCAGATTGCGATCGGCCGTCGCCACAATCATGTTGGCCGCCCAGAATGATCGGAACTCCGCGCCCTGCGACTTAAGGAAAGCCTGCAAGTCTGCCTGGGTGCGCGCAGCGTGCTGCGTCAGGGTGTTGTAAACAAACCAACCGCGCGCATCCTGATCTTTCATTTCATAAGCCAGGCTGACATCTGCCTGATCGGCCAGCAGGATAACTATCGGGGCAGGTTTGCCGTCTGCAGTGTCGGCGAGGACGCGAGTTGAGATTTTGTCGATCGGGCGTTGCCAGAGTAACTGTTCCATCGCGCGCAATCGCGGCGCGGTTACGCTTGAATAAGAAGTCGCAGCCATATTGTTGGCGGCCGGACGGACTTCATGGGCCCCGTTTGAAGAAGATGAGATTGTCGTCGCGGCCTGTAGCAGCCCTGCTAGACAGACCGTCAAAAGGCAAAGGTAGAAATAAATCCGTGAATTTTTACGGTTGACCCGTAGGCTCATCTTTTGTGCTCCTGAATGCAATGCGGCTGTCGATACCGATAGACGCAAGACTATTACTGTATCAGGCGCGGGTCAATCAGGGCGTTGAAGTCAGCTCGGGAGGCTTCACGTTCACGCGTTCCCGCCACCCCAGCGTTGTCTGATAACATCCACTCCGGGGACCCTGAACAATGACAGACAATATAGGCAATAAAGCACGGATTGTAATCGCGGGAGGCGGCTTCGGCGGACTCTTCACCGCTCTTGATCTCGCCGGCGTCGCGGACGTGACGCTGATCAGCGAGGAAGATCATTTCCTTTTCACACCGATGCTCTACGAGTATCTCAGCGGCGAAGTAGAAGCATGGCACATTGCTCCGAACCAAAAGGAACTGCTCGATGACAACATAAACTTCATTCGCGACCAGGTCACCGATGTGGATCTTGAAGCGCGCCGAGTTTCACTCAAGACGCGCGGGCAGCTTTCCTTTGATGTCCTGGTGCTGGGAGTTGGAGGCGTCTCAAACTTCGCCGGCGTGGAAGGCGCTGAGGAAAACGCGATTCCGTTTCGAAAGATCGCTGACGCTGACGTGCTGCGCCGGCGGATGGTCGATGCGTTGGACCACATCCCGCCCGAGCTGCCGCCTCAAGACACCCAGCGCGCACTCACGTTTGCAGTGGTCGGAGCAGGCGCGAGTGGGGTCGAGTTGGCAACCAAGATGGCTGATCTGCTGCGCGATGCTTTCAAACGTCGCGCGCTGCGCGGCGAACCTCGCGTTCTGGTAATTGAAATGGGAGATCAGGTTGTGCCCGGGATGGGTGACGAGATCCGCGAGCTGGTCGAAGAAGCCCTGCTTGAATCCCACGTCGAAGTTCACACCTTAACGCGAGTGGTCCGAGTTGGCGAAAAGACGCTGACCTTCGAACACGACGGACAGCAAACTGAGATTGAAACGGCGGCGGTTGCGTGGACGGGCGGCGTCCGCGTCAATCCTCTGATCGAGGGCCTCGACGTGGAGAAGAACAGGCGTGGACTAATCCGCGTCCGGCCCACCTTGCAACTCACCGAGCATGAATATGTTTTCGCGCTCGGCGACATTGCGTTTTTCGAAGACGCCAGCCCGACGCTCGCGGGTACCGCGCAGCTAGCGCTTCAGCAAGCCGGATTGCTGGCCAAAAACATCAAGGCATTTCTTACGGGTGGGGACCTTCAGACAAAACACTTCGAGGAACTCGGCGAGGCCGTTAGCTTGGGAACTGAACGAGCTGCGGTGCTCGCCGGCGGAAAAGTCTTTGGCGGCGCCCTCGCAAGGCAGGCGCGTTTTGCGCTTTATACATCCCGACTGCCGACCTGGCATCACCGACTTCGGGTCGGCGCAAGTTGGTTCTTCGAAGGCACTGAGCCGCGGCCCCTCCTGCCGCTCGG
>JANLZV010000476.1:0-5354 GCA_031366425.1 Pyrinomonadaceae bacterium
TTCCTCTCCAGCGCCAACCCCGGTGATCACCGGCACTGAACGCGTCTACCGAAAGCTTGCCTACATTCTGGCCAATGGCAGCGAAGGATCTTTGGATATTCAGGCGCGATTGGCCCAGGCTGAAGAACACCTCCAGAACAACGTGCCGATAAGTACCCGGTTTGTCGTGGACATTCTGTCCGGAACTTCGGCGGGAGGAATCAATGGCATTTTTCTCGCAAAAGCATTGGCCAACGGGCAGCAAATAAATGACCTCGAGAAATTGTGGATCACTGAAGGCGACATGAGTACGCTCATCAACGACAAGAATTCAATTGAAAAGCCTCTCAAACTACAAGACCCGCCGGCTTCTCTGCTCAATAGTCAACGAATGTATCTCGAGCTGCTGAAAGCCTTTGACGGCATGGAGCAGGATGGCGCGGGGACAGCTTTAGTCGATGAGTTGGATCTGTTTGTCACGACCACAGATCTTTCCGGCGTAACCTTGCCCATCAGGCTCGCGGATCGGGTGGTCTATGAACGCCGCCATCGCAACGTGCTCCGCTTTATTCACTCGAAGAGCGAAGTGAGCTTTGCACCGGACCGCAACGACTTTCAAAAAAAGTACAATCCATTTCTGGCTTACGCGGCGCGTTGCACCTCAGCCTTTCCGTTCGCGTTTGAGCCGATGACCTTGTGCGATACCGATCACATTCTTGAACGATATGGCACGTATCCGAATAATAAGAATTGCCGCTCAGACAGTTCTGAATGGCAACGCTTCTATAAGGACTACCTAAATCCGGTGGGTGTGCGTACCGTTGATTTCCCAAAGCGCGCATTCGCTGACGGTGGCTATCTCGACAACAAACCATTCAGCTATGCCACGGAGATCCTCGGACGCCGTCAGGCACATCTTCCGGTCACACGCAAACTGATCTACATCGAACCATCTCCGGAGCATCCCGAAGATGACGTCGAAGAAGCAGGCAAGCCAGACGCAATCCAAAATGTTAGCGCCGCCCTGCTGTCACTACCTCGTTACGAAACCATTCGTGAAGACCTGCAACGGTTGCGCGACCATAATCATTTGGTTGAACGAGTGAGCCGGATCCTGGCAGGTGTCGATAGTGCTATTGACCAAAGCAAAAAAGGAAGGAAGACTCAGCTCGACGATGACGCCTGGGGAAAACTGAATTTTGCCGGGCTCATCGAACAGAAAGGTTCCGCTTATATCTCCTATTATCATCTCGAAGTGGCATCGGTCACAGACGACCTCGCCAGTTTGATCACGCGCGTGGCCGGCTTTGATGAGGAGTCAGATTATTTCATGATCATCAGGAGTCTGGTGAAGGCTTGGCGCGACAAAACGTATCCGCAGGCTGGCCCCAAGGCCACCGTCAATAAGTTTCTGTTTGACTTCAATCTCGCCTACCCGATGCGCCGGATAAATTTTCTGCGGACCAAAATAGCCGAAGTGGGAAGTAGCCAGCCCGGACCAATGTGCGAGGATACGCAACATGAGTTAGCGCAGATAAAAGCGAAACTCAATGAATCCTACAAACTGCTGCGCTCCACGGCGAGGCAACTGCGGTCACGCGAAGCTCCGGGCACGGCGGAAAGCCAACCGAGCCCCGCCTATGCGGCTATTGCAAATCTCAAGGCGGCAATTGCGGCGAAAACTTTGAACCTCCTGCCCCCGGACGTCCGCACCAAACTGGAAAATCCTTCCGAGTCTGTGCTCGTTTACTTCCTGGGAGAAGCGGTGCCTTCGGGCGGTGTTAAGAGTAAACGCATTGAGCACGAGACAGACCGTCGCGCCGCAGAGTTACTTCAAGACAACCAGGAAATCCTCGCGTTGTTTGAACCGATTGCCAGCGCCATCAAGATCCCAATCAATACAGTGAAGATTGACACGGATAACCTATCTCGCGCGGCCTTGGGTCTGGATGTGAATTCCGAACAGAGCGGCGTGCGCCCCGACCCAGTCAAAAATCCGTGCGCGTGCCTTGCTTACTATTATCAGTACTACGACGACTATGACATGGTGATCTTTCCACTCCTGTACGGCACCGGACTCGGTGAGGCGGCCAAGGTGGATATTCTTCGCATTAGTCCAGAAGACGCTAAGGGATTGATTGATGAACGGAAGACCGGTTGCTACAAGCTTGCCGGCACCGCGCTTGGCCATTTCGGCGCCTTTCTGGATCCACTCTGGCGCAAGAACGATATTCTGTGGGGCCGCCTCGATGGCGCTGAGCGGATCATCACCGCCGTCCTGCCCGAAGATCCAGATCTCGCCCGCCTGTTGATTGGGGAAGCACACATTGCGATCATGCATGAGGCAATAAAGGATCTGGGGCCAACCGAAGCCAGCAATCTGGTTTGCGAATCAGCAATGCGCACCAAGACAGGGACTGCTGATTGTAATCTCCTGGCGAGTTACCTTCAGAATTTAAAAGCTCACGACCGCGACGGACAACTAACGACGCTAATTAACGACAAGGCTTTGCGGCAACACTATCTGGACACGTTTCCATCCCGCAGCAAGCTGCAGCCGGAAACCGCGGTAAAGCTCGCCGCCCGCGCGACAACCGTGATCGGTAAGATACTTGAGGGACTCTCTTCAAACCGACGAGTTAGTACCAAGCCCGCCCTCTGGATCGCCCGGATGGGCCGGATTTTTTGGGCCTTGGTGGAAGTTGCGGTGCCTAGAAGTTTCGCCGAACTTCTGTTTCGCCATTGGCTGAAATTGATCTACTTTCTTGAGGTGCTGCTGATAGTTGGCGGTACTCTTTTGCTTGCTTCAGGCATACAGAAATTCGCCTTAACCGCGTTCGGTATAACCGCTGCCATTCATCTGGCGGTCGTGATCCTGAGCGATGTCATTCAAAGTAAAAACAGATGGGTAAACCTCGGAAAGGCCATCGGGGTGGTCGTGCTGATTACGTTGATCGCGGTGGGAGGTTTTGCTTTATCCGCAATCTTTGGCCTGGATATCTCATGGAGATTGATCAATCTGGCGCGCGACTGGATTGCATCTGCCCGGCCCGAAATGTTTTGGGGCTTGAGCAGTGTCGTCTTCCTGGTTTTCCTCTGGTCCATACGCAAAGACCTGAAGCAACTTTTTACTTAACGAGCGGCTGGCCTGTCGACCTTCGTACAGCCGAGGCCCGACCATCAGGGAGGCTTCTTTTACTTCACCTGGCGATATCCGGCCTGGTCTTAGTACCGCCGATTCGAGCGATCGATGGATATCGCATCCACCTGCTACTGGTTTGCTTCTCACACTAATGCCGCTTGGACCCTAATAAATTTTGGATTGCTTCGATTCCCGTGGAGTCCACCTTATTCTTTGACGCCATTTCAAGCGAGTGGAGGCCGAGGAGTTTATAGACCGCTAACGCGTCGGCGAGGTCTTTGCCAGAAAGTGCTTTCAGATGTCTCTGGACGGTGGCGAGGTCGCCGCGGGCGAAAGTTCCAGTTAACGCCTCTTGCGGCGTGGAAACTTTCAGATTATTAATGGTGCTTTCCAGCAAGGGAATAAAAACCCGCTGCGCCTGTTGCCTGCTTAACCCAGCAGCGGCAAGCATCTGGAGCGCGAGATCAAAGAGCGCTGTTAGATGTGGCGAAGCCATCACCGCAGCGGCGTGATAGAGGGCCTTATTCTCCGGCTTGATCGAAAAACTGTTCCCGCCCAGATTGCGTACAATTGACTTCGCTAGCGTCTCAGCTTTCTTCGTCCCCTCCAGACAAAAAAACGCGCCCTTCAAATCTGCAGCGCCGGCAGTTGGGTTACTAACGGAAACGAGGGGGTGAATCGAGCCCGTTTGCCAGCCCCGCTCTCGCAATGGCGCGAGAACTTCGGACGAGAGTGCGCCGCTCGTGTGCAGGACTGTGCCGACTCCCCCTTTCCACGCAATGCAGGCGATGCTGAGTTTCTCAGCAGTAGCGGCAATCGCGTCATCCGGAGTCGCTAAAATTATCAGGTCAGTTAATGGAAGTTCAGCTAACTGATTCGCAGCCAGCGCGAGCGGCCGGCGACTGGATCCACTCAACAATTCACTCAACAATGCCGTGGCTTTTTCGGCTTTGTGGCGACGCCGTGCGACTAAAGCAACGATGGGATAACCGCAGGACTGGAGCGCGATGGCCAGGGCGCTGCCGAGTCGGCCCGCACCGATGATGGCCACGGTAGGGCGTTTGTGTTTGGTAGATGATTGCGTTGCCATTTTTTCAGCTCAACGTCCCAGGAACTTGGTCTTGTCGGATCGGCGGAAGTTCTTAGGTTCTCGGACGCGGGTTCGGCTATAATCCCGGTGCTTCCCCATCGCAACAGATTTGACGCGTTCTACTCTCAAAAAAGCGTCTTGAGCGGTTGAACTCGCGCGACCCGCGCAACCTTGCGGCTGCCGTTGGGCATCATAGACTGCGCTTTTGATAATAGCGAAGATGTTTCCCGTCAGCCTAAGCTTCCGGGCCCGAACAATTTCTAATTCCCGTTTGCACGGAAACCAGATAAGTGGTTTCAATAACGAATTTCGGCATGGCCTTCCTGCAATGCATGTTTTTAAGTTTTGGAGGTTTGAGATGAAAAGCTTCTCCCGCGTCACGACCGCGCTAGTGCTCGTGAGCTCGGTACTGGCCGGCTCGGTTGCGGGCCTCGCCCAGACAACCCAAGCGACTACGGCGACCCAAGCGCCTCGCAAATCGGATCCGAAGTCGACGGCCAAAACAGACTCGAAGAAAGACACCAAGCAGCCAGTCGCCACTTCGACCAAGCCGCTTTCGGTTAACGAAGATCCAAACATGATCGGCAAACGCAACATCAATAAAGGCATCATTGCCAAGATGAGCGGCTCTACCGAAAGCGAAGTGAAACAGGGCCGCCAGCTGGCCGCCGAAGTCGATCGGCAAGCGAAGTTCATCGACGACCCGCTGATTACGGAATACGTTAATAGAGTCGGGCAAAACATCGTGCTTCATTCAGACGCGAGAATTCCCTTCACCATCAAAGTCATCGACTCAGACGAAGTTAACGCCTTCGCCCTCCCGGGTGGTTTTTTCTATGTCAACAAGGGGCTGCTTTTGGTTGCTGACAACGAAGCTGAAGTGGCCGGCGTGATGGCGCATGAGATTGCCCACGTGGCCGCGCGTCATTCGGTCGAAAATCAGACCAAGTCTTCGCTCCTGGAATATCTCGCGATGGGGACTTCGATTTTCCTCGGCGGCATCCCGGGAATGATTTACCAGAACACCGCCGGGCTCGGATTGTTGGGCGCGTTTATGAAGTTCAGCCGCAACGCCGAAAGCGAAGCTGACAAACTCGGTGTCCAATACATGTATGCCGCCGGCTACGATCCCAGTGCGATGTC
>JANLZV010000479.1:0-4852 GCA_031366425.1 Pyrinomonadaceae bacterium
TCCGCCAAGAGATCACGTCCCACGCGCTCAAACTCGCGCGCCGCTTCGTCGCGAAGAAAATTCATCGCTTCCCGAAGCGGACTGCGCCACTCCTGGTTCCATCCCGGTTCGCCGCCCGTGTGGCAAGCGCAATCGCGAGTCCAACGCGAAACGCCGTGGGCGCAACTGTTCGCGGTCCCTTCCCCGTGCGGCCCCTGTTTGATCTCAACCTCAAATTCCGGCGGATGACGTTCCAAGTACTGACCGTAGTTCATCAAGTCGAATCCGGCCTCCGGCGCAACCACTTCAACTGCGTGCGCCAGACAAAGATCACCAAACTTGAAATGATGCCCGTACGTTTCCCCATCAGTAGCAATGCTGACGAGCCCGCCGACTCGATTTGGTTCCCCGGCAGCGCGTCGAAACATTCCCACCAGTGCCTCACTCGACACGAGGGCCCGCTCGAAAGCAATCGCCCGCGCCAGTGGCCCATCATAAAAGAAAACTGCGATCGAACGTCCTGAACCGTCGCGGTGGAAATAGCGATACGCGCGCGACACGTCGATCTCGCTGTTGGTCACAGGTTGCCATTCTGCGCCGTCGAGTGGTCGGCAACGTTCCGCCTGGCTGGGCGCCAGGATCACAAAACGAAGTCCCTGTTCAATCAGCACTGAAAGAGTCGCATCGTCGCACGCGGTTTCCGGCAGCCAGAGCGACTCGGGTTCCCTCCCAAAGCGATGACGAAAATCAGCCATCCCCCAAACGACTTGCGTAAGTCGATCCCGTTCGTTACACAAGGGCAGAATCGGGTGGCCATATGCTTGAGCAATTGCGTTGCCATGCCCGTCGCGCTGGTTCACGCTAACTTGATCGGCTTCCCTGATCAGCGCATAGGTTTCCGGTGCGGCAGTCTCCATCCAATTCAAAAGCGTCGGGCCGAAATTAAAACTGATTCGGGCGTAGTTGTTAACTTCGCGTGCAACTGCGCCGTTGACCCTGGCCCTCGCATTGGCCGCGTAACACTCAGCGGTGATGCGCTGGTTCCAATCGTGAAACGGGCGGGCTGAAGGTTCCGCTTCGACCTCGCCAGTCCAGGGATTTTCGCGCGGTGGCTGATAGAAGTGCCCGTGAATAATTAATGGGTTCATTTAATTTTCGACGTTAAGGCGTCAAGCGCTTTACGAATCTCCGCGTTCGTCCGTCAACTCGCCTCAAGAACTTTCAAACTGAAACGCTAGATGCGCCGCGCCGAGCAAGCCGGCGTCGTCACCGCATTCGGCGCGCACAATCTTCACCTGTGCCGCCGGCAAAGGGAAATCGCGTCGGCTGATCTCATCGCGCATTGGCCCGGCAAACAGGTCCCAACCATTTGCCGCACCGCCACCGATAATGATGATCGCCGGGTTAATGATGTTGATTAAACTAGCGAGGCCTGCGCCTAAATACGTTCCCATTAATCTAAACACTTCGATCGCGAGTTCGTCGCCTGCAATTCCCGCGCGGAAAATATTTTCGCCGGTCAAATCCGGCGTTGGGCTTAACGACGAACGCGGATAGTCAACGAAACGTTCGCGCGCCATTCGCACGAGCGCAGTGGCCGAAGCATATACTTCCAGACATCCCGCGCTGCCGCAGCCACACTTTACGCCGCCGAGTGGATTCATCGAAAGATGTCCTATTTCGGCGGCTGAGCCGTCGTGCCCGCGCCACAGCTCGCCGTCAAGAATAATGCCGCCGCCAACGCCGGTGCCTAGCGTGAGACAGACAATGGTGCGCGAACCACGTCCCGCACCCTGCCACATCTCCCCAACGGCCGCCGCGTTTGCATCGTTTTCGATGGTCACCGGCAGTTGCAGTTCGGCGTTCAATATCTCGCGCAACGCCAGACCATTAAGGCCCGGGATGTTTGGCGCGCGCCCTACTCGACCGTCAAGAACATTGCCGGGAACTGCGACGCTGACCCCGCGCACAACAGCGCCCGAGTCTTCTGCTAAAACACGACGTTGGCAGTCTTTGATGGCAACGCAGATCGCCTGAACCAGTCGAGTGGCGTCAGCTTGCGGCGGGGTTTTCTGTTTGAAGCGATGATCGATGCGGCCATCTTCGCCAACCGCTGCGCCGCGGAGGTGTGTGCCGCCAAGATCGACGGCGACTATGCGTCCGCGTTTGGTCGCATCGAAGAGGTTCGCACTTTCCGTATTCGATTCGGGCGCAGGCATTTAGTGATTATCCATGAAGGCAGGAGTGCGGCCAAAGACAAGCGCGCGGTGAGGGGGCGAAGATTGCTATCACTTCAAGCCTGCGATTAGCCACGCTTGCGCCCAGCCATATCCAGCCCCACTGCGGCCACGAGGATCGCGCCTTTGATGATGTTCTGCATAAACGGTTCGACATTTCGAAGCGACATTCCGTTATCAAGGCTGGCCATGATCAGCGCGCCGAGGATTGCGCCAAAGACAGTGCCGCGGCCGCCCATCAGGCTCGTCCCGCCTATTACGCACGCGGCGATTGCATCAAGTTCGAGAAGTTGGCCGGCATCTGGCGAAGCACTCCCGACCCGCGCGGTGTAGATAATTGAGGCGAGGCCGGCGAGCCCACCCATGATGCAAAAAACGGCCAGGATGTGCTTGCGAATGTTTATGCCGGAAAGACGCGCGGCGTCAGGATTCCCTCCAATCGCGTAAAGGTATCGGCCGAAGGTAGTGTTCTGCGTCACAAAAGCGCCCGCGAGTGCAATTGCCAGAAAGATGATCACTGGAACCGGGATACCGGCGCGCACCCCAGGCGACAATTCGTAGGAATTCATCATGAAGATGAAACCAACTACGACGGCTATGGGCACAAGCACGCGAGCCAGCGTTGCCCCGAGCGAAACACCGCCCAGCCCATGCCGTTTGCGCGCGCGGTTGCGTGAAATGGTCATGAAAATAATCAGAGCGATCGCGATCGCTGCGATGGTCCAACCAACAGTTGGTCCAACATAGTCCTGACCGATCGACTTGAACGCCGGCAGCCTTATCGGAACTGTCTCGCCTCTACTCAAACCGAGAATCACGCCTCGCCAGGCAAGCAGGCCACCGAGTGTGACAATAAAAGCGGGGATGTTTAGATAGGCTGTCAGCGCTCCCTGAAACGCGCCGATCGCGAGGGCCACCGTGATGCCGGCCGACAACGATGGCAGCAGTCCCCAGCCCATCCAGCCTTGCGCGATTGCCGCAATGCCGCCGGCTAATCCGACGAGTGAACCAATCGACAGATCAATTTGCCCGGTGATGATGACCATCAACATGCCGACCGCGAGGACGCCAGTCACTGCGGTTTGGCGCATCAGGTTTGAAAAGTTTCGCGGGTCGAGAAAAATTTGGTTCGTCGAGTAGTGGAAATAGATCCAGATGGCCACGAGCGCAAAGACCATCGTGTAGGCGCGGAGGAGTTCAGTGGGGATCTTAAACTTGCCAATCGTGGTCCGCGGCATAAGTTCGCCGTCGGCCGTCGCGACAAGATTCGGGTCGGGTGTGTTTGGGGAGTCGCTCATTCAGACCTCAGATCATTTTTTCAAGCAGCGCGCTGGACGTGGCCCGTGGCACACGCCATCACGGCTTCGGGCGTAACGTTTGCGCGCGAGAATTCCCCCGTGGCGCGGCCTTCATGCAAAACCAGCACTCGATCAGCTAGTCCCAGCACTTCGGGCAGTTCGGAAGAGACCAAAACGATCGCGAGTCCATCGCGCGCCAATTTGTTGATTTGCGCGTAAATTTCCTGTTTTGCGCCGACGTCGATCCCGCGGGTTGGTTCATCCAAAAAAAGCACGCTGGGATTAGTCAACAACCATTTCGCGAGTACCACTTTCTGCTGGTTCCCACCTGACAAGGTGCCGGCAATCGTGAGAATCGATTTGGCCTTGACGCGCAATTCCTTCATCGCGCGTTCGCCGGCCGCGCATTCGGCGTCAACGCTGGTAACAAAACGTCCCGAGATGCGCCGCAAGCCGGCCAAAGTCATGTTGTTCAGCACAGTCTGGTCCAGGACCAGTCCGAAGCGTTTACGGTCTTCGGTGACAAAACCAATTCCCTGCTTAATCGCGTCGGCCGGACTCGTGATTCGCGCCGGCTTGCCGTTGATCTTGATCGTTCCGGTGACCGCAGAATCGTGTGCGCCAAAAACTGCCATCAACAGATCGCTTCGGCCCGCGCCCATCAAACCTGCGATTCCCAACACCTCGCCGCGGCGAACCGAAAAGCTCACGTTATCGACCAGCATCTTTCCAGGCACCACCGGATCCTTCACGGAAACGTTTTGTACTTCAAACACCACGTCGCTCCGTTCATGTTCCGCCGCGGAAACCGCACTCGGAAACATATCGCCGACGTCGCGTCCGACCATCTGCGCGATCACTCTCGTTTCAGTCCACTCTGAAGTTGGGTTGGCGCCCACCGTTCTGCCGTCGCGCAAAACAGTGATCCGATCGCTTAGCTGAAAAACTTCGTTCAGCTTGTGCGAGATATAAATCATTCCTGCGCCGCGCTCGCGCAATTTTCTGAGAATCCGAAACAATGACTCGACTTCAGTTTGCGTCAGTGCGGCCGTGGGTTCGTCAAGTACGAGGATCCGAGCATCATGCGAAAGCGCCTTTGCAATTTCCACTAGCTGCTGTTGACCGATGCCGAGGTTTCGCACTGGCGTGCGAGGATCAATGGCCAGGTGAAGATCATTGAGCAGCAGATGGGCGCGGCGATAGAGTTCCTCCCACCGAATTACGCCCAAGGTGCGCGGCTCGCGCCCGAGAAAAATATTTTCGCCCACCGTCATTTCTTTAACGAGCGACAGCTCCTGATAGATGACGGCGATGCCCGCCTTCTCGGCGTCGCGCACG
>JANLZV010000561.1:0-5298 GCA_031366425.1 Pyrinomonadaceae bacterium
ATTGTAAAAACGTCGCGAAGGATGCCGCCGACTCCAGTGGCCGCGCCCTGAAACGGCTCGATGAACGAAGGATGATTGTGCGACTCGATCTTGAAGGCCACACACCAACCATCGCCGACATCGATCACACCTGCGTTTTCACCGGGCGGCACGATCACGCGCTCGCCGGTTGTCGGCAGCCGGCGCAGGTGAATTCGCGAGGATTTGTACGAGCAGTGTTCAGACCACATCACCGAAAAGATGCCGAGCTCGTCGAACGAAGGCTCGCGGCCCATCAGCGACTGGATACGTGCAAATTCCTCGAGCGTGAGATTGTGGGCCGAGACTACTTCGGGAGTGATCTGTTTCATCGGAGCAGTCGGCACCTGGGACAACGCAAACGTTAGTTTGCGAAACTTGAGTTTCAGATTTCTTCGCGCTTACTGCCTGGCGCCTACCAGTGTTTCGATCGCGGTGCGTAACTCAGTCGTGTTGAATCGGCCAAAATGTTTAAAAACAATTTCGCCTTTGCCGTTATATAAAACCGTGCCTGGCAAAGCGCCGCTCCATTGTGGATCGACCAGCTTGATTGAAGGTTCCGGATCGGCAACATTCAACAAGTAGATCGGCATCCGCGCTTTCATTTGACGTAGAAAGCTGGGCACTCCCGTCTTGAGTTCGGTCAGCTCGTCAAGGGAGATCGCGATCGTCTCGAGTCCTTGCGCTCGAAAGTCGCTGTCAATCTTGACCAGATCTGGAAACTCTTCGCGGCATGGATCACACCAGGTGGCCCAAAGGTTAACCAGCAGTGGGCGCGAACCATCTCGTTTCAAAAGTGCAGCCAACTCGTTAGCAGTGATCACGCGCACGGCTGCTGACGGTTTTACGAAACGCGGTTTCCTGATTCCGGTCCGGCTTCGCTGGGCGTGGACAGACGGCGCTGAGGCCGGGCCGCTCAGGATCAAACCGCCCAACCCCAGGCCGAGCGCGATGGTTTTGACGAATCGCAACATGAGTTAACCGCGCTTGATCGAACACCCAAATGCGTTGGCTTCACTTTTCGTTATTGGCTTCCCGGCCAGCACTGCGTCCATGGCGTCGCGAAGTTCAGTCGCGGAAATTTGATCGCCAAGACGGCTGTTGTCGATGCGTCCGCGATAAACGAGCTTGCTATTCGCATCCAGTAAATAGGCTTCCGGTGTGACGGAGGCGCCAAGTTGGTCCGCAATCTTGTTGCCCGTGTCTTTGAGAATTGAAAAGGTCAGGTGGTTCGTGGCCGCATGCGCTTTAACTGCATCGGCGCCCTCACCAAAATTTGAGTTAATGCCGACGACGTTGATGCCGCGGTCTCGATAGTCCTGGGCCAACTTTTCCATGCGTTCGTTGTAAGCGTTGGAGACTGGACACTTGACCGCGATAAAAATCAACAACGTGCCGTTCTTACCTTTCAGCGAGTCCAGCGAACGCGCTTTTCCATCGGTATCGGGGAGGCTGAAGCCTTCAACCGTGGCGCCGATAGTAGGCGGCGCCGGGACGTCAGCGGAGTTAGCGCGAGTGACATTTACGGCGACGGTAGCGATCACAAGAAGGGAGGCGAGCACCAGCGAAGCAGCGGCTTGCTTATTCATAACAAAGGACTCCTCAAAGAGAAATGGGAAGCGAAGGGAAACGAGTTAGAAGATTATCAGCGCCCGCAGGGAGTAGCAAGCGAGGTCTTGGGTGGCAAATTCGGAGTGCGATTACCGTCGAGCCGAGCGTTTAGCGATCATCACCGTGAGAGCTGTAAGCACGAAGGTCACGAAAGCCGACAACAAGCAAAACTGGCAAAACGCTTTGATTACAAATGCCTGCAAGTAGATCAACCAGAGACTCGTAAGAAACATCAACGCCACAATCAGCGTCATCAGTTTTCCCACACCCTGGTAGCCAAAGGCCGCTAGCGTGGCCAGGCTAAAGACCGCGAAGTAGGCTGCCGCGCCAACTGATGCGAGCGGAATACCTGCGAACGAAGCGTATTGACTGCTGAGTACTTCTGAACAGCCTGAAAGGGTGCACTTAACGCTGCGCCCAGCGAGGTGTTCGACCGTGAGATAGATCGCGTCTGATAAGCCCACGAGGGAAACGATTGCGGTGGCGGCGTAAAGCAGCGTCGCGGACGGCGCGGCCGAATTTCCCGGTTGCGAATTTTCCATCAGAGCTATTTGCCGAGCCGCGTCAGTTCAGCGCTGATGACCAGGCGCAACTTCTCTGGAGCGAGCGATTCAAAGGGCACTTCGCGGCCGTTGATAAAAACGGTGGGCGTGCCTTTTACGCCGAGTGAGCGCGCGCGTTTGCCATCCAGAAAAATCCGATACTGCACGGTTTCACTCGTGATGTCCTGGCGATATTTTTCCAGATTCATCCCAGACCTGGTGGCGTACTCTTCAAAAATAGGACGCACGTCAAAAGCGTCTTTCCAGGTGTTCTGGTTCGTGTAGAGCAGTTCGTGCATTTGCCAAAACTTGCCCTGGATTCCCGCTGCCTCGGCGGCGCGCGCCGCGGCGAGAGCATGTTCATGCGCAGGCACGAGCGGAAACTCGCGAAATACCACGCGCACACGGTCGCCAAATTCTTTCTCCATCGTTTTCAGAATTGGATGGAGCAGACCGCACGGCGGACATTGAAAATCACCAAACTCTTCGAGGGTGACAGGGGCGTCGGCCGGGCCCTGGACATGCGGCGGATCGGCGCCGGCATCGGCGACTGCTGGCGTAGTCGCCGGAGCTGCTTCATTGGGCGACGCGCCGGTGACGATGATCGCTGGCGACGGACTGCTGGGAAGCGCTGGCACCTCGGTGCCCGATCGCTTTAATGACCAGGCTGCGACGATGGCCACGCCAAACACTGCGACAATAATTACAAAAGGAAGGACGCGTTTCATCTGATCGATACCTTTACCGGTGAAAAAGCCGCTAACATCCGCGCTGCAATTCATTCGCGAAGCTCTTAGCGGGAAGCCTCATGTGAAGGACAGACATGGTGCCTGTCCTTCACCAGGTGGATTGGAAAATCTGAGACTGTTCAAGATTTATTCGACTCGATAATTAACAGTCCGATCGAGATCGCCGTTGACGTAAACCTGCACTTTGTATGCACCCTTCGGCCAATCCTGGGGCAGGGTCAGGTGGCCGTGAATAATATTTTCGAGGGTGCTGGTCGTGTAGTCAATGTCTTTGATCTTTTTATTCTGGGTGCCGTCAGCGTCTACGATCCACCACGAAAATCTCATTTCAGTTCCGGATTTCGCCGTCTTCAGAGTTGCGACACAGTGGACCGTATGGTCTTCGGGTGAAAAGGTATCTGTCTTGTCGCCGGGTTGGCCGCTGTTGTCCTTGGCCATGTGAATTTCCTTGATGACGTTTCCGGATCCGAGATCAACGTCGCCGGTCGATTTGTTACTACTGCCGTTGTTGCTGTTGTTAGCATTCTTGTTGGTGTTCAGATTGCAGGCGAGCACCACGAATACCAGAAGGCCGGTGGCCAGCCAGGCGGGGTGATGTTTCATGCTCAGATCCTCCGTACGTAGCAGTTGAAAAAAGATAAGGCGTTAGGCCACCGCAGCCAGGGTGGCGGCAAGCGAGCGAAAAATATCACGGCCGTCGCTCGAACCCAAGAGATCTTCGCAGGCACGCTCGGGGTGCGGCATCAGGCCAAGCACGTTGCGTTCGCGATTACAGATGCCGGCAATGTTGTCTCGCGAGCCATTGGGGTTCGCGGCGTCTGTGATTTCGCCCTTGCGATCGCAATAGCGCATTACGATCCGATCCTGTTGTTGAAGTTCAGCTAGCGTCGCATCGTCGCAGACGTAGTTTCCTTCGGCGTGGGCAATCGGAATGCGCAACACCAATCCTGCTTGCATCTCATTGGTAAAAGGCGTGTCGGAAGTTTCCACTCGCACCAAAACGTGTTCACAAATGAAATGCAGATCGCGGTTGCGGATCAGCGCTCCCGGCAACAGTCCCGCTTCACAAAGAATTTGAAAGCCGTTGCAGATCCCCAGCACAAAGCGTCCTGATGCGGCAAACTTTTTCACTGACTCCATCACTGGCGAAAAACGCGCGAGCGCGCCGGCCCGGAGGTAGTCGCCGTAGGAAAACCCGCCAGGAATGATCAAAGCGTCAAACGAACTGAGATTGGTCTCACGGTGCCAGATGAAATCGACCGGTTGGCCCACCTGTTTCGAGATCACATGGTAAGCGTCGTGATCGCAATTTGAGCCGGGAAAAACTATGACGCCGAATTTCAACTTTCCATCTCCACGCGAAAGTCTTCGATAATCGGATTCGACAACACCTCGCGGGCCATCCGATCGACCGAGTCACGGGCCTGGTCCTTACTCGCGGAGTCGGCAATCGCGATTTCAAAGTATTTGCCCTGGCGGACGTCGGCAATTCCATCGAAGCCGAGCAACTCCACCGAATGTTGGATCGCTTTTCCCTGGGGATCTAGAATCCCGGGCTTGAGACTAACGTAGACTTTCGCTTTCATGATTTCCGATCCCACTCGCTGCGGCACTGCGACGCGGGCGCGCGCCGGCGTGGCCATGATTATTTGCGCGTTCATACTATGACATATCGTTGCTTCTTGTGTAGCCGTTAGATTAGTATCTCCGCTCGCAGTCTTCTTATTGGCCAAACGAACTTATTCAACCTTGAAACAGGAGAAATGTAAGAATGCAAAATCCGCCCCCTGATCAACAGAACTACGGCGCGCCTGCTGGTGCGCCGCCCCCGCCAGCGCCAACATCGGGTACTGGCATGGATCCCAAGGTAGCCGGGGCACTTTCCTACATCTGGATCGTGGGGCTGATATTTTTCTTCATCGAAAAGGAAAATAAGTTTGTCCGCTTCCACGCGATGCAGTCGATCCTTTTTGGGATTGCGAACACCGTCATCATGATGGTGCTCATGGTAATCGCTTTCGTGCTGACGTTTGCTTTTGGAATTGGTGGCGCGATGGTAGGGGGTGGCGCCGGGGCCTTAGTGAGTATGCTGGTCTGGGTGGTCTGGCTGCTTTTCTGGGTAATCGGAATCGCCCTGTTCATCGGCTTAATCTACGCGGCGGTCAAGGCTTATCAGGGCCAGAAATTCAAGCTGCCGATCATCGGAAACATCGCGGAAGGCATTGTCGAGAAGTAAGCTGAACCCAGAACTACTTGGTGAGACTTTCGGCTACGCGGGTGTGGGACGGGCTTAAGGTTCGGGCTTCTTCTCCGGTGCTTCTTTGAATACTCTCTCAAAGATTGCGTCCACATTTCTCAGATAGGTTTCCAGCCGAAAT
>JANLZV010000583.1:0-3964 GCA_031366425.1 Pyrinomonadaceae bacterium
GCTTCAAACTGTGAGCTGGCCGAGTGGTCGTTCGCGATTGCCATGAGTATCCTCCGATTGTTAAAAGCTTCTAGTTTTCTGAGCGCGCAATTATAGCCGCTAAATAATATTTGTTACTACTGGGAACTTTTCAGCGGGTCGTGTCTTAGAGTTGTGTGCCAAAGGCGGGCTAGTGCCCCGCTCCGGCAACACTGAGATGTGTGCCAAAGGCCGGACCGCGCAGCGCTGCGCCGGGACGCAGACTCGTCATGGCGCCGCCGGAAAAAACCAACTCACCATTGACCATCACGTATTCGATACCGGTCGGAAACTGGTGCGGCGAAACGAAGGTGGCCTGGTCGGCAATCGTGTTCTCGTCGAAAATAACCAGGTCGGCGGCGAAGCCCTCTCGCACCAAGCCTCGATCCCGAAAACCAAATGTCTGCGCCGGCAGCGAAGTCATCTTTCGGATCGCGTCTTCCAGTGGAATCAACTTCAGTTCGCGCACATAACGGCCGAGCACACGCGCGTTGTTGCCATAACCTCGCGGGTGTGGAACGCTTTCATCCATCTGTCGCACGCCACTGTCGGAAGCGATCATTGTAAACGGCTCGCGCATGATTCGTTGCACATCCTCTTCGCTCATGCCGTGATAAATCATGCCGGCGCCGCCCGCTTCGTACATCGTCAGTATCTGCTCAATTTGGCTGGCAACATCTTTCTTACCGCGGACCTGTTTCGTAATGTCGGCAATTGATTTTCCGTTGAAAGATTTGTTCGGCTCATAGTTGGCCACCATGGCGAAAGCGAAGTCTTTAAATCCGCTTCGTTTGAGCCCTTCCTTCATCTCCCTCAACACACGCTCGCGAGTGGCCTTGTCGGCCAGACGCTTCTTCGCCTCTTCAAAACCGCCAGCATGCACCCATGACGGCAACCGGGAATCCAGTGATGTCGAGCTTGCAGTGTAAGCATACTGATCGACCGTAACCAACAAGCCGCGCGCCCGAGCGTCGCGTACCAACCCCAGTATGGTTGAACTCTGGCCCCATAAGCGCTTGCTGATAACTTTGAAATGCGAAATCTCCACCGGCAACCCGGCCTGCTCGCCAATCTCTATGCTCTCGCGAATTGCATCTTCGACCTTCTCACCCTCGTTGCGCATGTGGGTGGCATAAAGACCGCCGTGTCGCGCCACGATTTTCGCGAGGTTCACAATCTCATCGGTCTTTGCGAAAGTGCCCGGAACATAAATCAACCCCGTCGAAAGGCCTACCGCGCCATCCATCATTGCCTGATCGACGAGCGCCTCCATCTGTTTCTGTTCATCCGCGGTCGGCGCACGATTCTCCGACTTCATTACTTTTCTACGTACAGATCCATGGCCAATCAAGGTTGCGACATTTACGGCTGTTGGTTTTAATTTCACGCGCCCAAGAAACTCTGCCACGTCCGTGGCTGACGTGCCGCAGTTTCCGGTTACCAAAGTGGTAACGCCCATGCGAACAAAATTCTCAGCGCCAGGCCGATTGAAGAGCGACTCCACGTGCGTGTGCACGTCGATGAATCCCGGCGCCAGAATGCGGTTCTGCGCATCGATTCGCGCTTTGGCAGGGGCGGGTCCAAGCTTTCCAATCCGCGCGATGCGACCGTCTCGGATGCCCACGTCCGCGCGAAACCATGGATTGCCCGTGCCATCAACAATGCGAGCGTTTGTGATGATCAGATCGTAGGAATCGGATTGAGCTTGCGCCCCTGCACTGCGCGGCACAATGACGACGGACGTTGAAACCAACAACACCAGGCCCAACGCGATGAGTTTGAATTTGATCACTGTCCTCTTTTCGGTAATGGAGTTGGGAGAAACTAGTTGTAAATCAGTGCCTTCGCCCGCACGCGGCGAAATTCATCAAGCTTCGTCGACCAGGAAAGAATTATCTCTTCAGGAGCTTGACCGCGTTTCACTCGTTCCAACGTGTCAGCATTCACGAGCAGGCGTAAATAGCTGTCAACTTTCCAGTCACCTGGGTACAGCTTACGCAACGCTACTGCTATTTCAATGCCATTAACTAGCGGGCGAAATCTCGCGCGGTCAGTGATGATTAGATTGATCCCGCTGCACTCCTCGCCCTTGAAGACCGAGCTTGCAGGTTTAAAGCGCACGGGGACGAAACGCACGCCGGCGATCCTTCTGCTGTTTAAGTAAGCGGCTAGTTTTTGTCCATCAATCCACGGCGCGCCGACTACTTCAAAAGGCGTATCGGTCCCGCGACCGACGGAAACATTCGTCGTCTCCAGCAAACCAATGCCGGGGTAGAGCGTGGCCTCCGTCAGGCTGCGCATATTCGGTGACGGATTCACCCAGGTAAGATTCGTTTCGTCCAACCACATGGCGCGCTGCCAGCCCTCCATCTTGATCACGCGCAGATCGCACCCGATTTTTCGTTCCTGATTGAAGAGTTGGGCCATCTCGCCAATGGTCATTCCATGCCGTACCGGAATTGGGTGATACGCTGTAAACGATGGCTTGTCGGGATCGCCCACAGGCCCATCCACCGACACACCGTTAATCGGATTTGGCCGATCAAGAACGATGACCGGTTTGCCCGCTTTCGCTGCCTCCTCCATCACATTCCCAAGCGTCGAGATGTAAGTATAAAAGCGCGTGCCAATATCCTGAATATCGAACACGATCGCGTCGAGCTCCTGGAGCTGTTCGGGCTTGGGCCGACGCGTTTCGCCATAAAGTGAATAAATTGGCAGGCCGGTCGCTTCGTCTTTCGAATCCGAGATCTTTTCATCCGCCAGTCCGCGAATGCCATGCTCAGGTGAAAACAGTGCTACCAGCTTTACCCCCGGCGCGTTGTGCAGCACGTCTATGGTCGCGCGCCCTGCGCGGTCCCGGCCAGTGTGATTTGTAACCAATCCAATGCGGAGGCCGGCGAGCTGTTTGAAGCGATCGCGTTCGAGCACATCGATTCCGGTCAATACCTGGGCGTCGAACGATTGAGTTGAGCTGAACTGTGACTGATTCCGGACTAACTCGCGGTAATAGTTTGCGAAAGATGAGCGCGCATCTTCAGTCACGGCCGTATCAGTTACTGCTCCAGCAGCAATTGAGGCGATGCGACCGCGCAATGGTCCAACATCACCTTTGCCGTCCGGATGAACCCGGTTGCTCAAAAAGATCACGAACATGCGGCTCGCCGGGTCAATCCACATTGACGTGCCGGTGAACCCGGTGTGGCCAAATGAGCCGAGCGGAAAAAGCTCCCCGCGATTTGTCGAAAAACTCGTGTCGATGTCCCACCCGAGCCCTCGCGTCCAGCCTCCGTCAGAAACCAACCGCGGGCGAGTCATCTCCGCCACTGACAACGGACTAAGAATCCGTCGGCCGCCGTACGCTCCCCTGTTTAAGATCATTTGGGCGTAGATCGCGAGATCGTTTGCGGTGGAGAAGAGCCCAGCGTGACCGGCGACGCCTCTCATTCGATACGAAGTTGGATCGTGCACTTCTCCGCGTAACCATTTCTCCGCATCGGTTCCAGCGTTATCGCTCGTGTCACCGAGATAACTCATTTGGCCTTTGCGTTTCTCCGTAGGCGCGATTCGTGAACGCAAACTTTCGGCGGGCCGAAACGTCGTATCGCGCATACCGAGCGGGGAAAAAATATTCCGGGAGGCAAACTCATCGAGGGCGAGTCCGCTAGCGCGCCGGACAACTTCGCCCAGAGCGATGTAGCCGATGTCGCTATAAACGAAGCGCGCGCCCGGCGGATTGCGAAGCGGCTCGCGCAGCAGTCTCTTGATCGCTTCCTCGTAACCAGTCCAGCGCTCTCGCAAGTCAAAATCAGGCGCGTAACCGGCGCGATGAGTCAGCAGAAGTTCGATCGTAATTCGCTCTCGTCCCTCGCCTTTAATTTCGGGAATGTAATTCGAGAGCGGATCGCTCAACCTCACTTTGCCGCGCTCGACCAGCATCATGATG
>JANLZV010000595.1:0-1933 GCA_031366425.1 Pyrinomonadaceae bacterium
CGACCCGAAGCGAAGAAAGTGATCGCGGATTACTACGACACCTACAAGGGCGTGCGGCGTTACATGGAAGAGGTGCCGCTACGGGCTCGCGAGCACGGATATGTGCGTTCAATTTACGGACGCATTCGGCCGCTGCCCGGCATCAGCGATCGCAACGCAAACATTCGCAAGGCCGCGGAGCGGGAAGCCATCAACATGCCGATTCAAGGCACTGCCAGCGACATCGTCAAGATCGCGATGCTTAAGGTGGACCAGGAGTTCAAACGCGAAGGACTCGAGGCGCAACTGCTGATGCAGGTGCACGATGAATTGCTGGTGGAAACCCCGGCGGCCATGGCCGAACACGTTGCGGGAATTCTGAAACGCGAAATGGAGTCGGCGGTGGTGTTGGATGTGCCGTTGATCGTCGACGTCGGGATTGCTGACAACTGGATGGACGCGAAACCGTAACGCAAATTTTCGCTTGAGTAGTTTAGTGAATTATGAAAAAGGAATCACCCGCAACACCCGAGCCCGAGAATGAGCCGCGAGTTGTTTACCGGCGCTCGGATGCTCCTGACACGTCGATACCCGCTGGGTCGGCTGCGTCGTCGTCCGCGAGCTGGACGGACGGCATCGCCCCAGCCCTGGTTCCCCTTGTCGTTGGTTTCCTCCTCCTGCTGATTCTAATTTTCATGCTCGGACTTTTCAGCGTCCGACGCATGGATGAAGTCAGCGTTGCAGTCCTGAATCTTGAGCGAACTTATGCGGCGAAGCTAAGTCTGTTGCTAAAGCTACGGCTGGCTGTTACCAGGCTCGACAACGAAGCGCGTTCGCGGGCGGGTTCGGAAGCGCGCGGTGAATTGAGGCCGCCGGTCAATCTACGGCTGAGCGTAGCGCAGAGCGAGATGGATAAACTGTTGCTGGAGATCGAACCCTTAATTCAGGATCCGTTTTGGAACAAGTTTCGAAGCGATCTGAAGGCTTATGTCGAAGCCACGAATGACCTGCACGCATATTCGCTCGAAGGCTTCACGAAGTTTGATGTAGTGGACAGGGAGCTAAACACCTTGCTGGCTGGAAGCAGCGAAGAACAAAGCGAGGTGGTGCGGCAAAGCGAACTGATCGAGCAAGACGCCGCCAAGTCGATCCGTTGGTGGCGCATGATTGCGCTAATCTTCGGCGCCCTCGTGGCTGCCGGAACGATCTGGGAAGTTCAACGACGATTTGGCCAGATGCAACGAAGCATGAAAGAAGCCACACGTGAACGAGTGTTTACGAGTCAACTGCTGGAAGGCATGGTCAGTGCGGTGGCGGCGATTGATGACGACGATCGGATCCGGAGCGCAAACGCCGCGTTCTTTCGGATCTTTCCTGGGGCAAGCATCGGCGCGTCCGTTTACGAAAAGTTTACGTCTGAAGACGGGGCCAAAATGCTGGAGTCGGCGACTGCTACTCGGGTAGACAAGTCGACCTATCGAGGGCGATGGATTTCGGCGAGAGACGCCGGCCGCAGCGAACAGTCGTTTGATATTTATTCATCGCCGCTTGAGATCGATGGAGCGCGCGGTCAGATCCTGACGTTGGTCGACGTCACCGAAGCGGCCGAAGCGGAACGCGGACTTCGCCGCCAGGAATCGCTGGCTGCCGTGGGCCAGGCAACGGCCCAGGTGGCCCATGAAATCAGAAACCCACTCGGCAGCATTCGTTTGGGAGTTTCGATGCTGCGTGACAGTGTGACTGACGCTGACGGCCTGCATACTATCGAACTGGTCGAGCGCGGGATCATGCACTTAAACAAACTCGTAGTTGACGTCGCCCAGTTTTTAAGCAGGAAAGCGCTCGAGCGTTCAAGCGTCGATCTTAAGCAGGTGGTTGAACTGAGTCTCGAACTCGTTGCGGATAAGATTGATGAGAAGTCGATGAAGATCGAGACGAAGTTTTCGGATCAGAA
>JANLZV010000606.1:0-3442 GCA_031366425.1 Pyrinomonadaceae bacterium
CTCTGATCAAACGTTTGGGTGATGACCGGTCGATGAGTTTCGCCCATCGCTTTCGCTACAACGCACTTGCCGCCCGTTACAATGCGTTTCGCGAACTTTGGCGACGGACGATGCAGGGTCGCGAGGAAGGCCGAGACGTGGGTGCAACCGCCCGTGCCAGCGCCAAACAGGAAGCGGTTGCTGCCTTCAAGAAAACTAGTTTCGTTTGTGCCGATGCCCACAAAGACGTGGAGTTGGTGAGGGACCTTTACAGCACTTTGCTGGAAGCGAAGAAAGCCTGCGGCGAGCCCACCGAAGACTTTTCGTTTCCCCGGTTTCACCGTTTGATTGCTTCACAATCTGATGGACTGAAAGAACGTCTTGGCTGCGAGCGAGTTTCCTTTTCTATCGACGTCCAGGGCGGGCACGTGAGTTTCAAAGCCAAGGGTGAACAGGGCTGAGACGGGAAAGCATTTCGTAAAGAAAAAGGGCAACTCCGACCGGGATCGAAGTTGCCCTTTTTCATGTGCGCTTGCCGGAAAACCGGAAGCGGTCAGTGGCATTGCCAGAGCAAGCCGGGGAGACTACACCTTCGTTACAGCTTCCGCCTGAGGTCCCTTGGGGCCCTGGGTGACTTCAAATTCAACTTCCTGGCCCTCTTCGAGAGTCTTGAAGCCATCACCCTGAATGGCGCTGTAGTGAACGAAGATGTCGGACGAGCCTGGCTGTTCGATAAAGCCATAACCCTTAGAGTTGTTAAACCACTTGACCTTGCCGGTTATTCTAGACATAACAACGAATCCTCCTAACGATTCGGTAAAACGCGCGCGAGCAGCATAGTTTTAGTCGAAAGTTCTAACTAAAACTGGGCCACTTTTGCGCCGACCTGAGGTTAATGCTTGTGAGCCGGCCGCGCTTTCAAAGGGGGCGCTTTCGGAAACACACAACCAACAAAAAATGCATGGTGAACAGCGCTCTGCGCGCAATTCATCATGCACATACTTACGGGGGCGAACCAAAAAACTCATTGCTGTAAAGCTTGCAGTACGGAACTATTTGCGGGTGCCTAACAGAAAACCATCGGAACGGGGCGCATACTAAGCGAAGCAAATTGGCCTGTCAAGCCCCAAGTTTCCAAGGTATTTGCT
The DNA here is from genome assembly GCA_031366425.1 of Pyrinomonadaceae bacterium. Taxonomy (GTDB): domain Bacteria; phylum Acidobacteriota; class Blastocatellia; order Pyrinomonadales; family Pyrinomonadaceae; genus PSRF01. Next base: position 1,128 of record JANLZV010000606.1, read on the forward strand.
CAAAGCGTGGGCGGAACCGCGCGTCCCGGCCCCGCATTGTTAACGGTTCAAGCGGAAGTTCCGGCAGGTCTCCAGCCCGTGCGCAGACCCGACCGGCTCCGCTGGTTAGCCATTACGCCGCGCGTTTCAGCTTGGTCGGCGCATTTCTGAGGTCCAGTTCTTTCAGCAAATACCCTGCGCCTCCAAACTTATCTGTCAGGAAAAGCACGTACCGGATATCCACCGAAATAGCCCGCCCTTTGGGTCCGTTGTAGAAAAAGTCGTTGCCGAGTCCTTCGTAATTTCCGTCAAAAATGATCCCCACTTGTTCGCCTTTGCCGTTCATGATGGGCGAACCCGAGTTGCCCCCGATGATGTCGGTGGTAGACAGAAAGTCGACCGGAACATTGTTTCCATCAGGCGAAGCGTAAGGACCAAAGTCATGATCGCGATAAAGCTGCTTGAGTTTCGCGGGGACGTCGAAGGGCTCGCGACCGGTGTCTTTCTCAATTACGCCGGCTAGGGTAGTGAAAGGTAGATAGATAGCCGCGTCATGCGGCAAGTAGCCCTTCACTTCGCCATAGGTGAAACGCAAAGTGCGATTCGCATCAGGATAAGGTTTCACTCCGTTCATCTCGCTCATGCCCCGCACGAGCAAAGGCCGCCAACGCGCGACGGTAGCATTGAACGCTTGTTGGCTCGCCTGCGACTTGGCAAACTCAGCGCTCAGCTCGGTGGCGAAATCCAACAACGGATCGTGCAGATCTCTTTGCTGCGTTGCCGAGAGATCAAGCAAATTAGAAAGACTCTCAACACTCGAGTAACGCTTGCCGTCAACTATCTCGCGCGCGAAATCGTCCTCCGCGCGGCGACGTGCGGCGTCCTTGAGACTGCCAAAACGTTTCTCGACGACCTGGATCTTTTGGGTTGCCGGGAGTTCGTCTGCTCGACGCAAAAGATAAGTAATCTGGTCGCGCTCAACATTGGGATTTCGAGCGGCCAGCAGGCCGGCAAGCTGCGCGCGCACGCGGAGTATTGCGTTTGGCCCCAGAGCCGGATTTCGTTCACCTTCCGGCTTTTCTTTATCGGCCGCAGCGCGTCCGGCAAAGGCCGCAATCGAGAGCAGGTCGCTGGAATTCAAGAGTTGAGGAACCAGAAGATCGTGCTGAGCTGTAGCAGTCAATACCTGATAGGCGGCGGCGAGCGTCGGGAGAACCTCGCCATACTTTGTTTTTCGCAACGGGTCAGCATTGACCCAACGGGTAAAGGCCGCTTCGTTCGCCTGCTTCGTGCCGACTATATTCGCGCGGCGCATCGCGAGCACGGAGCCTTCAAGATTTTTCAGCTCGTTGCTCAAACCGAAGATGGCGCTTTGAAGGCTTATTCGCAGGGCCTCATTGTTTTTGCCGGCGTCTTCAAGCGCCTGAATCTGACGACCATAAATGTCTACGCTGAACGGAATCGCGATGTCCTGGTTGTAGGCGACTGAATAGCTTTCGCGATAACGTCGCGTCGAACCAGGGTAGCCGAGCACCATGGTGAAGTCGCCGTCTTTCACTACCGCCATGGACAGAGGCAGAAACTTTTTTGGTTTGTAAGGGACATTGCTGGGCGAGAATGCCGCAGGTTTTCCGTTTGCGCCGACGTAAGCGCGCATGAAGGTGAAGTCGCCGCAATGACGCGGCCACTCGAAATTGTCGGGATCGCCGCCGAAGAAACCGATTGACTTGGGCGGGGCGTAAACGATGCGCACGTCGGCGAGCTCAAGATAAGTAAACTTGTAGAATGTAAGACCCTCGTTCATCGGAAGCACACTCGCCGTAATTCCTTCTGCCTCATTGGTGCTTGCGTCTTCCATCCCTCGAGACTTGGTTTGAATGATCCGGGTCCGTTCTGCCGGCGACGTGCTGTCGGAAATGCCGCTCAGAATTTGGCTGGTAACGTCTTTCAGGTCTTGGGTAATCGTCACCGTGTATCCGCGGGCCGGCATTTCCTCGGCTCGATTTTTCGCCATGAATCCGGTCGCGCCGTAATCATTCGCTTGACTTGATGCTGAAACCAGAGCGTCAAAGGCAACGTGATGATTCGTCAACAGCAAGCCTTCAGGTGACACAAATTCGCCAGTTCCGCCGCCGACGATGACCACCGCGTCCTTTAAACTGATGCCATTTGAGTTGTAAATATCGGTGAAGGGAATCTTTAGCCCGCGCTTCTTCAGGTCTTTCCAGGGAAGCTTAGCGATCGTGTCGGGCAACAGCATGCCCTCGTCTCCTAATACTCTCGAAGGGACCAGCGCCGGAGCTAGCGCCAGCAAGAGACTCAGAGCAACTGAGCGT
>JANLZV010000616.1:0-5564 GCA_031366425.1 Pyrinomonadaceae bacterium
CTGCGGCGCTCCGGTAGTGGCGAGTCGGATTGCGGCTCTTGAAGAAACCACCGGAGGCGCCGCGCTACTCTTCGATCCGACCAGCGCCGCGGATCTCACTCAGACAATTCTGACTGTGCTTGATGACGAACACGCACGGAGCGAACTGGCCATTGCCAGCTTGCGGCGCGCGGCAGAATTTTCCTGGGAGAACACTGCCCGCATGACCTGGCAAGTTTACGAATTCGCTTTGGAGCGTTTCAGGCAACACCGTAAGAGGTGAAGCGAGCGGGCAACTCATCATTCGTGTTCGCGGAAAAGATAAATCGAGTTTCCAAACACTGCTTCCGGTTGCCGATTGCGATAGCGCGCAAACAGATTCGTTCGTTCAAACGACCTGCGTCCGATCACCTTCTCATCTCCAGGTATCACTGAGCCGTTCAAAAAGCTGGCGCCGATCGCTACGTAACGAGTTTCCGGAGTTGCGTCGGGGGGTAACGAGACCATGTCGAGATATTCAACCCCGTATCGCCCCAGCGTACTCCAACCCCCAGAAAGCGCCGCGCGCACTCTCGTTTGGCCGCGTGCCTTGAGATAGCTCGATAATTCTCCGACATCGTCACCCCATTCGACGTTGGAATCCGAAAGGTAGTACCAGTGTGGATGGGCCGACGCGAGTTGATTCATATACGGAGTATAGTTGGGGAAAGCACGCACGGCTTCGATGATGGCCCATCCGAGTAAAAATATGAGCACGATGCTTCCAATCATTTTCCGCGCCCGCAGCAAGTGGGCTAGCAAAGCGCCTGCGGCGATGAACAAGAATGGAAATATCGGAAGAAAATGTCGGACGCCGATATTGATGTGGCTGGTCAGCGAGATCGCCAAATAAACGCCAACCGGAACGAGGATCCACAGAAAGCGCGAGTCGCGCTGGCCTTCACGTTTGATCGTCCATCTCCAGAGCGACCAGCCGAGACCGGCAACGGTCAGCAGCAGAAATGGAATAGTAGTTTTGAGCGCGAAGGCCGTCGGAAAGTAGTACCACCAGCCGAGATCGTTGTATTGGCCTAGCAGTGAAGTGGCGTGACCAAAGTGGTTGTGGACCTCGATGTTGTAAACGCCGAACAAGTAGTAAGTGGGAATGATTTTCGACAATCCGCTGACCGCACCCGTGACAAACCCCAGCAGCGCCGGCGATTTCATTTCAACCCAGCGCACGTCAGACGCTTCCAACGCGGGATGCTTAAAATAATAAGCAGCGTTTACGAGCAGGAGTACCGTGATCGTAATCAGCCCGGCGTGCACCAAAACTTGCGAACGCAGGCGGGCATCGCGCCGGTTGATTACCAGCCGCGCCAGAAAATAGATCGCCATAACAGGGACGATCACCAGCATCGAAAACTTCGTCAGCAGCGCCAGGCCGCAGACTACGCCAAGCAGCAACGCGCGTCTAACGTCGGGATCGCGCGCGGCCTGTCCGCTCTTCGCGCTCCCCGAATGAAAGCTCCCCGAATAGTGGTGCAGAGTGAAAAAGAAGAGCAGGTAGGCCAGGGCGGCCGGCACGTCGGTGTGGACAATGCGGCCATGTGCAAGCACGGTTGGTTCCAGGACAAACAGGGCGAGGGCAATCAGGCCTGCGGTGCCACCAAACAGTTTTCGCGCGAAGGCGAAGATCAATAATCCGAGCGCGAGCGTTAGCGGCACCATCATCACACGCGGCCAGAAGGTGACGGTCTCAAAACGCGCACGGTTTGCTTGCCAGAAGCGTTCATGAAAACCCCACGTCCGTTCCATGAAATTCTCGTCTTCAGTTTTTGGCGCCGGCGGTTCATCAGGTTGGACCAACAGCAAAGGAAGCGCGGCCCACATCTTGATGAGGGGAGGATGTTCATTGTTGAGTTGGAACTCCCCCGCGACAAGGTGATAGTATCCGGCCGGAATATGAACTATTTCATCGTTGGTAATGCTCTTGCGCGAGATCGACGCGATGAGGTTCACGGCCATCAACAACAGCAGTGCGGCGCAAACTGCTTCGACTTTATGAGCGACGACTATTTGTCCGGCTCTGCGAAAGATGGGGGCAATTGCGCTAACCCGAATCTCGCTTAAGGCCACAGGCACTTCCTGCTTCTGCTTCAATGCGTCTTCCATTCAGTCTTCAATCAAAGCTAACGCGAGGTGGTGTGGCTGCGATAGCGGTCTCGCTACTGCCCTTCGTCTATTTCTTCCCAGCCACGCGGGGCAGCCTGATCATCTCTCCTGACGACGGCGTAATTTTTAACATCCCTCTGCGGGTCGCGGTAGCAAATATCATCCGCTCCGGTTCACTGCCGCTTTGGAACCCCTACATGTTCAGCGGCATACCTCTATTTGGGTCGGCGCAGGCCGGAGTGCTGTTTCCGTTGAACTGGTTTTACCTGCTTTTCAGTATACCTGTCGCCACCAATCTGATGATGCTTTCCACTTACGTGCTGGCGGCGCTTGGTGCATATCTTTACGCACGACGTAGCGGTGCGAGCATCACCGGCGCGGTAGCGACGAGTTTGATTTGGCAGTGGAGCGCGTTCATGGTAGCGAAGGTGGGCCAGACGAATGTGGTCCAAACTGCGGCACTGTTGCCATGGGTGCTATGGGCCATCGACCGTTACGCGAGCAATGGCAAACGGACTCGGGGACTGCTGATCGCGGTCCTGGTAGGGCTTCAGGTATTCGCCGGTCATCAACAGACATTTGCCTACTCGTTTCTACTCGCCGCCTGTTACGCAGTCGTTATGGCGCGAAGTTCAAGCGGCCGCGAGCGTCGATCATATCTCTGGTCGTTTGGTTTATTAACGACTGGAGTAGCGTTGGCGGCGGTGCAAATTCTGCCGACGCTCGAGTTGCTGCGCCACAGTTTGCGCGCGACCGCGTCTTATGACTTCTTCAGTTCTTTTTCGATGCCGCCGCGCTTCGTGCTGACTTTTTTCGCGCCTTTCATCATGGGCGGCGGCGACGGCCAACTCTTTCGCGCGCCCTACATCGGGCCTGCTTTCGCGGGCGAATACATCGCTTACGTCGGCGCGGCCACGATCATGCTCGCGGTCGTAGCGCTCCTACTAAAACCGGACACGCGTACGCGATTCTGGTCTATCGTGGCGGTAGTGTGTCTCGCGCTCGCAGTAGGACGTTTTCTTCCGTTCAATCTTTACAAGCTCGTCTACTACGTTCCGATTCTGAACCTGTTTCGCGTGCCCGCGCGCCACTTGATGGAAGTGGAATTTGCCCTCGCCGTATTAGCCGGCCGAGGCTTAACAGCGATCGCTTCATCAGTATCACAGCAAAACCGATTGCGCGTGATGCGCGCGGTGTTTATAGCCGGCGGCGCGTTTTTCCTGTTGACTGTCGTGGCGGTGAGCTGGTGGCGTCCGGCCGACTTTCGTTTAGGACGATCTGCGCCGGTAACGATTCTTCGCGCTCCGGAACTTTTTCTGCCAATCCTGATCGCCGGGTTGAGCGCAATCGCGCTTTGGGTTTTTGCCCGCCACAGCGAACGCCACTTTGGACGCAGCGCGGCGTTTCTCCTCGGCATCCTCGTGCTGGATCTTTGTCTTTGGGGACAGGCGAGCGGCTGGCGACTCTCTCCGACCCGCGCGCATCCGCTCTGGAGTGAACCGGAATCAGTTCGCCTGCTTCGAGACTTGCAAAGGGACCGTGGCAACCCGCCTTACAGAATTCTGACTGACGTGCAGCCGTTTTTTGCGAACACCGGACGCGACGAACAGGAGAAATTCAAACTAGGTGAATTCATGCTGTCGTTGCAGCCGGACACTTACATGATGCACGGCGTCGAGAATGCTGCGGGCTACGACGGCTTCGGTCTTTCGCGTTACAGCAAGCTCGCGGGCGAGATGAAACTCTGGGGCGAACTGACGGATCCTGTGCGCAGCGTGCGTGGCCCCGGCCGCGAATTTGATCTCCTCAACGTTCGTTACCTGCTCAAGCAAAGTCCCCAGGGCGAAGCACGGAGGCGTGCTGCCGAGCGCGGGCCTGCAGCCGGCGCCGCCCCGGGGGAGACGAATCCCTCATCATTGATTCTCGGCGGAGTTTCTTTTTCAAAAGACGGATTGGGGGCGCCGTCGCTGGTGAATGGCGAGCGTTTAGTATTTGCAATTCCAGCAACTGAAGCAGACAGCGTCGCGCTGGAGACGAGTCTGGCATGGTCCGTTGACATAAAGGACGGAGAAACAGTTGGCCACGTACGGCTGCGTTCCGAAGATGGGCAGAAGTTTGACTTGCCGCTGCTCGCCGGAGAACACACTTCCGAGTGGTCTCATGATCGACTCGACCTGAAGTCGAAGATCCGGCACCGGCGCGCGCCGGTGGGCGGCAGCTTTACCGTTGAAGATCCCTCCGGAACGTTTGAGAGCCACACTTACGTCGCGAAGTTGACGCTTCCGCAAACCGTCCGCCTCACTGGGGGCGAGATCGAAGTCGCGGTAATCAAGTCCACGCCAAATCTTACTCTTGACGTGAAACGGGTCTCCCTCTTGAAGGGCGATGCTGCCGAACCCTTGCGAGGTGATTGGGTCGAAAAACTGGCGGCCCAGGAAGCAGACATTGCACCAGGGGAAAGCGGCAGTTCGACTTTTGGCGGCGGCCGTTGGCGGCTGGCGGCGGAAACCGACTACCTGCGTATTTACGAAAACGCTCGCGTGCTCCCGCGCGTCTGGCTGGCGAACACAGAACTCGTAGCGAATGATGACGAGGAGTTGAACCTCATTCGGACGGGTAAACTTCCTAACGGCCAGCCTTGGGAGCCTCTGCAGACAGCGCTCGTCGAAACACCGAGCGGTCTCAACTTGAGCGGCGGAGAAACGCGAGGCAGCGCGGAAGTGACCCATCACGAACCAAACCGACTCGAGGTAAAAACGGTTTCCAGTGTGCCCGCGATCCTGGTGCTCAGTGAAAACCATTATCCGGGTTGGCGAGCGTCGGTGGACGGAAGGACTGTCGAGGTGATGCGCGTGGATTACAATCTGCGCGGAGTGGCGCTTCCGGCTGGCAGTCACACCGTAAGACTCTTCTATCAACCCAAGTCGGTGATTGCGGGCTTGATGATTTCACTATTAACGATGGCAGCATTGGCTGTCTGGACTTCCGGCATAGCCGAACGCAGGTTACGAAAAACGAGACGGCAGACGACGTAAATATGACTGAACGAAGTGATCACAACCTGATGCTCGAACGTCCGCGCTTCGTCGATCGACTGGAAGACTGCTTCTTCTACCACGCAATGGACCTGCCCGGATTTGGCCTCGTGCGCGCGCACTGGGACCTGCGCGGGAAATTCGACGACTATGTTGGCGGCGTCGATGTGGCGGGAAAATCAGTGATCGACATTGGAACGGCGACCGGCTTCCTTAGTTTCGAAGCTGAGAAGCGCGGCGCTACGAGGGTGCTTTCGTTTGACATGAGCGACGCCCGACAACAGAGCTTTCTGCCGTTTAAGGACAAACTCTATTACCGAGATCCGGATCGTTGGGCGGCGCAGTATGGCGCTGAAGTCGAGCAATGGAAAAACGCGTACTGGCTGTGTCACCGTC
>JANLZV010000634.1:0-2263 GCA_031366425.1 Pyrinomonadaceae bacterium
ACCTTCCGCATAAGAATCATCGACGATAGGAACCAAAATCGTTTTGGAGGTTTCACCGGCCGCGAAGTCCAACCTGCCGAACGTGCCCAGGTAATCGCATCGGGAAGACGCGTTACCGCCAACGACGTTGCAGCCACTAGCTCCCGCAAAATCGTTCGTTGCGTAATCAACTGAGGCAGCCGAGGTGACCGTGCCGGCACGTGTAACTGTGAGTTGGACACTCACCGAGCCTTCGCTGACAACGTAGCTCGCGGCGCTAAACTGCAAGGTGCTTGATAAATCCACCTCCGGCGCGGTTGTCAGGGCTTTCCCCACATCGATGCGCTTGTTTGGATCCGGCCCTTCAATTCGTACAGTTTGTCTTTGGATTTGATCAATGATCTTGCTATTTGATAACGACGGGAACGTTGCGTGGATCAATGCAGCTTCCCCAGCAACTATGGGCGCGGCCATCGATGTGCCGCTCCAGGTGCCAAATTGTCCATTTGGCACTGTGCTAAGAATGGACTGGCCCGGTGAGGCTACGTGAACCCATGAACCACGAGTTGAAAATCCGGCCAGCGTGTCCTGCTGCGTGGAAGCGCCCACCGCTATTAAGCCTTTTACGTTTTCCGCCGCGGGAAAATGGAGCGTGGTGTCGGTGTCATTGCCGGCGGCTGCTACCACGATGAGATTTGGATTTGGGGTCGCTGGAAAATTGTCTTCACCTGGCGCGGGCACATCATCGCAAACTCGCGAGAGCACGCTCCTCAAAAGTCTGGTGTGGCGCAACGTGGCCAGGCTGAGATTGATAACATCCGCCCCGTCATGTGTGTTGGGATTGTTGTCGGGATCGACGGCGTACCGAATCGCCTCAGCCAGTACCCAAACATTTCCAACGCCGTGCTGGTCCAGCACTCTAATCGGGATGATCTTCGCTTCTGGTGCGATGAGCGCAATCAAACCGGCAACGTGAGTTCCATGCCCCCACGGTCCGATTTGCAAACTGCCAACTTCGCTTGGGTCGTTGTCGTTATCAACGAAGTCGTAACCCGGCAGCAGGTGTCCAGCGAGTGCGGGATGACTAGCATCGACTCCAGTGTCGAGGACTGCGATCTTGATAGGACCGTTAGGTCCCATCCCGCGGTTGACCTGATGCGCCGCGGATAAGTTAATAGTCTGCGGCGCCCATTGCGTTGTGTACATACTCGGATCGCCGACACTCCAACCATTACCAACGCTCCACCCGTTGCCTCCGCCCTCTGGCGGCTTCTGTAGGAAGTTGGGTTCCGCAAAAACTACTCGAACGTCGGCGCTCAGCGCACTAACCCGAGTCGTAGCGACGGCGCCGTCAGTAATTCGCAATCGGTAGATCGGACGGGAACCAAACTGAGCGAGCGGCGTAGGGTCGAGGGAATATTGTGCGGCGATAGCCGGGAGATCGGAGGCTGCGGCGAGTTTTACCACAACCTCTCCGGCAACGAACTCTTCCTCGCCTCCACTAGCGTGAACGACGCGCGCGTCCTGCCCACTCCAGAGAAGCAAACCGGCGAGCAGCACGAAAGTTAGGGAGACAGTGATTTTTCGGAGCACTAGTGATTCCTCGTCAAGATTTCAATCTGCGAACAGAAGCTGGTTCGACGAGCCGTGACACAACAAAACCCCGGCTGGTAGTCCAAATCTACAGTGTAGCCGGGGTGATACAAAATACGTGACGGCGCAAAATATTTTTTCGATTTTCAACCCCTGGAAGTGTTGCCCAGTTCTGATGCGTGGAAACTCTGAAGGGTTGGAACTTTCTACGCGGTTTTTAGGCGAAAAAGTGACAATTGCCACTCTTCCGACTGAACAGTCGCGGCCGATTACCAGCGACCCATCAACACGAATGGCGACCAAAAAAACGGATGATGTCTTGTTTTTAAGGCGCTTAGTTGCGCCTGACGCAAGGCCGCACCGGCAGATCCAGTCTCACGCAAATTTCTGTAGAACTCAGCCATCAATTCAGCCGTAGCGTCGTCATCGACCGTCCACAGACTCAATAGCAAGCTCGGCGAGCCGGCGGCGAAAAAGCCCCGAGCCAGACCGATTACTTCATCGCCCGGCGCCACGGCACTGACGCCCGTTTCGCAGGCACTTAGGGCCACAAGTCCGCAGTCAAGATTCAGGCCGTACGCTTCGCGAACTGTTAACCAACCATCCCCCAGTTTCAAGGAGGAGAACAACGGATTGTCGGGACGAAATTGACCGTGACAAGCAAGATGAACCACGTCAGCCAGCGGCGCCT
>JANLZV010000655.1:0-11577 GCA_031366425.1 Pyrinomonadaceae bacterium
CGACCTGCTCGGCCTGCGTCCGTTCAACTCGGCGCACCTCGCGCCGCTGCCCACCTCGAAGGGCGTCGATGCCACCGCCGGCTATAACGTCCACACGATTGCGATTCAGATTCCGACCGCGTTGCTGACGCGCACGGGCGCGCTCCCGACCGGGGCGACCGACCCGACCGCGATCATTGGCATCTACTCGACTGCCAGCCGTCCCGGCACACGCGTGCTGAACATCAACGGCACGAAGACCGAGGACTTGAATGCCAATTGCGGCACGGCGTCTGCGCCTTTGGGCACAGCCCCGACCGCGGGCTGCGTGCAGGTTTCGCGCATGGGCAACCCGCTCTTCAACGAGCTGCTCATCCCGATGGGCACTTCGCCGACCATTTCCGAGAACGACAAAGATCTCTACAACGCGCAGCTTCCCGCAACGGACGTGAACCGCATAGACTTTGTGCGCGGCACCGCGGGGCGGCCCGTCGAGCCGGTGAAATTGATTAACCTGCTCTACCCGCCGGTACTTGACGCCCCGACCTCGGGACGCAACGACCTTGTGCGCGTCTTCCTGACGGGCGTGCCCGGAGCGACCCGTTTCCCGTTCCAGCCCGACCCGGCTGACCCGGACGCTGGTCCCGGTTCGGCTCCGGCTGAGTACATTCGCCTGAACACCGCCATCCCGGCGACCGCGCCGGCATCGGAGAATCGCCTCGGCGTGATTGCCGGCGACCTCGGCGGCTACCCGAACGGTCGTCGCGTGGGCGACGACGTGGTTGACATCACGTTCCGCGTCGCGGCGGGCGTCCTGCTGCCGGGTAACTCCTGCGCGGGCGGCACGGCCAATTGTAATCAGGCTCCGAACAATCAGCTCGGCGACGGCGTCACGCGCAACGACAAACCGTTCCGCACGTCGTTCCCGTACCTTGCTTCGCCGTTTGACGGCTACTCGAATCCGTTCCACGGGCGCGAGTGTTCAGACACCCCAGACGCGCCATGTCCGGCTCCGAGTCCTACGCCTCGACCTTAGCGCAAGGGGAGCGTTAAAGGTCCGCGGTGGCTGGCGGGTTAAAATCTCGCCAGCCTCCGCTTACATACCCGACGGCATTCTACTTTGGGGAGTCGTCGGCAATGGGGTTGGATCAAGTCATGGTCCAACCCCGCTTTACCTAAACCGGGTTACCAATATAAGCAGTGAACGATGAGCGATGAGTTGGAAAACTTATCGCTCATCTCACTACCTGAAGATATGAGAAAACAATTTACTAAGCCGCTCAGGTTGGCAGTCTTATCGCTGAGCGCGATCGGGCTGTTTACGGCAACCGTTTTGGGTATTCGAGCTCTCTCGAATCGTTCACACGAGACGATTGAAGCTCGCGGGCCGTTAGAAAGCTCGAATCTCGCAGCCACACCCGCCGACCGGCAGATTCGGACTGCTCAAGCGGTCATCGAACGTCAGCCGGCAGATTTTCGGGGCTTCAATTTACTGGGTGCGGCTTACATGCAAAAAGCCCGGGAAACCGGCGACTTTGAATTGAATGCTAAAGCAGAGTTAGCACTGAAACAGTCCTTTAATCTGAGTTCCGACAACTACGACGCGGTCAAGCTCCAGGCAAAATTGCTTCTTACCTACCATCGTTTTCGCGAAGCGCTTGAAATGGCGAAACGAGCTCAAGCGATGCGGCCCGACGACCACGATGTTTATGGCGCCTTAACTGACGCGTCAGTTGAGCTTGGTGATTACCAGGCTGCCGTTGAATTCGCCCAGAAGATGGTGGACCTTAGGCCGGATACAGCTTCCTACTCGCGGGTTTCCTATCTCCGTTATCTACACGGCGACACAAAGGGAGCTGTCGACGCCATGCGCACGGCTAGCGAGGCAGCAAACCCGCAGGATCCGGAAAGCATGGCGTGGTGCCGGGTTCAACTTGGAAAGGAATTAACTAACGCCGGAAAGCTGCGAGATGCCGAACGTGAATTTGACCGCGCGCTGTATGTTTTTCCGGAATATCACGCGGCCTTGGCCGCGAAGGCCTTTGCCCGTTATCTTGCGGATGATTCGTTGCAGGCTATGGAATATTTTCAACGAGCGCAACAACGCGTGCCGCTGGCGGATTATGCAATCGCATTGGGTGACATCTACGCGAAGTTGGGTCGTGAAAATGAAGCTCGAAAGCAATATGATCTCGTCGATTTCATTGAGCGCACTGGCGCAAGCCAAGGGACGTATTCACGACAGTTGGCTCTCTTTTGGGCAAACCACGATCTCCGGCTTGACGAAGCTCTGGCAATCGCACAAACCGAGCGTCGGGCGCGCTGGGACATTTACACGTGTGATGTCCTGGCATGGTGTCTTTACAAGAAAGGTCGTTTGGATGAAGCGAAGGCCTCAATTGATGAGGCTCTCCATTTGGGGACTCAGGATCCAATTCTTCTTTACCACGCCGGGATGATTGCAAATGCTCGCGGCGATCGCAGCAGCGCGACGGTTTATCTGAAGAAGGCTTTAGCCATCAACCCGTCGTTTGACATCCGCGAGGCTGACACCGCACGACGCATTTTGGAGTCGACGAAGTAGAAAAAACTGCTGCAGCAAGAGTGTAGAATCAAAATACTCTATGGAAAAATTCCGCCAGACATTTCTCCGACGCCGATCAGCGTTTCTGATTTCAATCGCCGCCTTCATGACTTTCGCTGGGGTGTCAGTGACGGCGCATCCTCTTGGCAACTTTACGATTAACCACTTCACTCGTATCGAGGTAAGCCGCGACCGCGTGAAGGTGCGTTACGTAGTCGACTTGGCGGAGATTCCTACATTTCAGACTTTGCAGGCGATTTCGCGCAGTCCCAATGGCAAGCCTTCAGACGACGAACTCAACGAATATGCCCAGCGCGTTATATCGGAATACGCTGAGGGGCTGACGTTGTTAGTCGATAACGTTCGGGTCCCGCTGCAAGCATTAAGTCAAACGGTTTCCTTACCTCAGGGGTCAGGGAATTTGCTAACGCTCCGGGTGGAATGCGATTTTGCGGGACAGCTACCGCCGAACGCAGTGAATGGTGAGCACCGCGCACGCTTTGAAGATACAAACCACAAAGAGCGAATCGGGTGGCATGAGCTGTCGGTGACTCCAGCTTCCGGGGTGACGATCTTCAATAGCACAGCCTTCAGTTCGGCCTTGACCGATGAGTTGAAGTCCTATCCCGCGGATATGCTTGCTGCGCCGGCGGATGAGCGGACAGCTGAGTTTTCCTGGACCGATGGAAACGTTCCGGCGGGCGCGATAGCGTTGCGGCGGCGCGATGGACTAACAGCCGATCAATCCCGCGATTATCTGGCGGAATTGATCGCCGTGGATAAACTTACTCCGCTCGTAGCGCTCTTTGGTTTGCTGCTGGCGGCGGGATTAGGCGCGCTGCACGCATTTTCGCCGGGACATGGCAAGACGGTCGTGGGAGCCTATCTTGTCGGTTCCCGAGGAAATGCTCGACACGCTGCCTTCCTCGGGCTCACCGTCACCATCACTCACACAAGTATGGTTTTCTTATTAGGAGTGGTGACGCTGTTTGCTTCTCAATACGTAGTCCCAGATCGTCTGTTTCCCATTTTGAGTTTTGTTTCGGGCGCTATTGTCGTAACGATTGGCTTGAGCCTTTTCGTGCGTCGTCTGCGCGCAGCGCTCATGCCCAACGAGCACTTACATCACCACGCTGAGGGAACGGTTGAGCATACTCATGAGGACGGCGAAGGCGGCTCCGAAAGCCATACGCATGGCGGTACTACGCATTCCCATCTCCCACCCGGAGCTGATGGCGGGCGCGTGACCTGGAAGAACTTGCTGGCGCTAGGTGTGTCTGGTGGACTCTTGCCGTGTCCTTCAGCCCTCGTAGTTTTGCTTTCCGCGATCTCGCTTCATCGCGTCGGCTACGGTTTGGCGTTGGTGGTGTCTTTCAGTTTGGGCCTGGCGGCAACGCTCACCTGCATTGGCTTGGTTTTTGTTTACGCCGGCCGATTCTTCAAGGGCCCGATAACGTCGAGCAGACTCGTGCGCGTCCTTCCGATTGCCAGCGCGTTGGTGATTGCTACGGTTGGAGCGTTCATCTGTTATGAAGCTTTGGGTCAATCAGGCTTTCAGTTTGCCGGATGGGTCAATCTCAGTTCATTATTTTCCACCCGTGATCCGAACGCTCCGTTGGCATCGTTGGGAACTCTCGCCGTGCTTGGTCTGGGCCTGGTCTTTGGTCTAAAGCACGCGACTGAAGTTGATCACGTCGTGGCAGTCTCGACAATCGTCAGCGAGCATCGCAACATTTTTCGTGCGGCGCTGGTCGGAGTCCTGTGGGGCGCGGGCCATACCGCTTCTCTGGTCGTAGTGGGAATAGTTGTCCTCGTTCTTCGAGTCTCAATTCCGGCGCAAGTGGGAAATTGGCTGGAGTTCGGGGTCGCGTTGATGATCATTGCGCTTGGTGTCAATGCCTTTGTGCGGGCCATGAGGCGACGTTCGGCAGTTCATTTGCACAAACACCGACACGACGGAATTTCCCACGCTCACCTTCATTTTCATGAAGATGATTCGCTACATGAGGGAGCAGCCGTCGTTCATTCGCACTCAATCTCGCGCATCGGAATCAAGCCATTACTGGTTGGGGCGATGCACGGGCTGGCGGGATCCGCCGCCTTGACGTTGTTGGTGCTGGCGCAAATTGAGTCTGTCGCCCTCGGAATTCTTTACCTCATTATCTTCGGATTTGGTTCTATCCTGGGCATGGTGTTGATGTCGACCCTGGTGGGTCTCCCCTTTGCCCTTAGTGCTCGGCGATTGTCGGGTGTAAGTTACGGACTTCAATCAGTTGTCGGAGCGTTGAGTATCGGTTTTGGATTTTGGTACGCATATGAAACCGGAGTCGCAAGCGAGTTACTGCAAATATTTAATTGATGGTTGGAGGGGCATTGGCTGCGGCCGAACATAACAAAGCGACTTTGAGAATTAGCGCCAGGCGCAAGCGTTACTGTCAACAGTGCGGGAATCGCGTCAGCCGTTCCGCAAAGAAATGCGACTATTGCGGAAGGCGCCTACTCAGCAAGATTCGAATTTCCTTTATTGCCTTTACCGTGATTACGATGTTAGCTGTCGTTGTCTACGTGCTGAGTTCTTTTGGCGTTTCGTCGTGAAGGAGAGGGACTAATAAAGCCACTTTTTTCAATCATCATTCCGACCTACAACTGCGCGCACAAGTTAGCGGCGACCTTAGAGTCTGTTTTGTTACAACCGGAAGAGTTGTTCGAAGTGATCATCGTCGATGGCGGCTCGACGGACGAAACGGCGACGGTCGTCAATCGTTACGAAAAGGAGTTCAGCTTCATCTCTGAACAGGATCGCGGGGTATATGACGCCTTCAACAAGGGCATTGCGATGTCTACTGGAAAGTACATCCTCTTCCTCGGAGCGGGGGACCGCTTGAAGGACGGCGTGCTTGAGCGAGTTGCCGAGTTGCTCCCGCTTGATGAAGTCTCCTTCGTTTATGGGAACGCTTATCTGATGCGCCACAACGTACACGTTTGCGGTGAGTTTTCGCGCAAGGCATTCATGGAGAGAAATATCTGCCAGCAAGCCATTTTCTATGAGCGACGAATCTTTGAACTGCTGGGAGGGTTCGAACTCAAGTATAAGGTTTATGCTGACTGGGCTTTCAATATGAGCTGCTTTGCCGAGCCTCGCATCCGCAAGATCTATCTCGAGATGGTAATTGCCGATTACGAAGGGTGGGGTATTAGTGACACCCAAGATGACCTTGCTTTCAAGCAAGACTTTCCCCGCCTTATTCGGCACCACGTCGGAATTGCCGAATACATTCGTTACCGAGTCTACCTGGCCAGGGTCGATTTTTTCCTTTTTAGACAGTCTCTGGTCAATTCCATGAGGGCGGCTATGGCACAGCCGAAGTCACTGCTGGCGCGACGAAAGCGCTGTGACGTCGAGCAGGAGGCAAACTTGGGGGAGTAGAGTGTGTACTCACTTGAGATATTGCCCGCCCCCTCGGCGGTTTGATTTCGGAAAACTCGTTGAGAACATGTGCGGAATTAGCGGCTTCATTAGCAGGAAAAGGATCACGCCGGACGCGGTGGCGCATGTGGCGGAGATGAGCCGTGCATTGATTCACCGCGGCCCGGACGATGAGGGGGAATATTTCGGCTCCCACCTCGCGCTCGCTGTGCGGCGGCTGTCCATAATTGATCTCAAGGGCGGACAGCAACCCCTCCACAACTCCGATCATTCGCTAGTCCTCGTTGCCAATGGCGAAATTTACAACCACCTGGAGTTGCGCAGGCGCTTGGAAGCTTTGGGTCACCGTTTCACCACCAAGAGCGACTGCGAAGCTATTCTTCACGCCTACGCTGAGTTTGGCACTAGGTGTGTCGACCATTTGCGCGGAATGTTTGCTTTCGCACTCTGGGATGAAAGGCAAGGGCGGCTCTTTCTTGCGCGCGATCCTATGGGCGAAAAGCCGCTTTACATCTTCGAGCGAGAAGGAGAGATTCTCTTTGCCTCGGAAATGAAGGCCCTGCTCCGTTCAGGACTCGTACCATTTGAATTGGATCCGGCTGCGATTGATTCCTATTTTCACTATCAATACATCCCTGAGCCACGAACGGCGCTCAGGGGTGTGCGCAAGCTACCGGCAGCCCACTCTCTTACAGTTGATCTTGAACCATGGCGCGTTGAGCAACAGACTTATTGGCGGATGGAGGACGCGCCGCAAATTGAGGGCGATGCGCCGACGCTCATTCGTGAGGAGTTAGATAGAGTTGGGGAGCTGATATCGCACGCAGATGTGCCGGTGGGAGTGGCCCTCAGCGGTGGGCTGGATTCGAGTACAGTTGCGGCATTTGCGGCGAGGCATCACCCGGGCAAACTGCACGCTTTCAGCATCGGATACGAAGGCCGGCCCGAATGGTGTGACGAACGCGCTGAGGCCCGCGCCCTGGCGGCCCATCTTGGATTGCAATTCCACGAAGCCGAAGTCAGCACCAGACAGGTGGTGGACTTCTTTTCGGAATTACAGTTTTGGAAGGATGACCCAATCGCTGACTATGCCGGTCATTCCTATTACGCCGTAATGAAACTGGCTCGGGAGCAAGGTGTCCCGGTGGTCCTGCAGGGCCAGGGAGGCGACGAACTCTTTTGGGGTTATCCCCAGTTGCGACAGGCCGCACGGGAAACCCTCGCAAAACAAAAGCTGGAGCAGGGAATCTTAGGCGCGCTACCTAAATATCTTTCGTTCGGCGCTCCGGCAAATTTCTCGCGAGCCGCAATGTCCACCTGGAGCCGCGACCTCGGCGGCATACGCTCGGGCCTACGAACCCTGCGGAATCATCGTGCTACTTCGGTGGACCAGATGGTCTTCTACGATCTATCACCGGATTTCAGCGCTGCTGTCGCGGAAACACCTGCTCTATACGGGCGCGAATTTGCCGATGAAGTTGGCGAAGGCGATGTCATGAAACTATTCAATGTGCCGCAGCCGTGGCCCAGAGTAGATCTGACGCTGACCCGCTTGATCAGTGATACTTATCTACGCGGCAATGGGATCGCGCAGGGTGATCGTTTAGCCATGGCTTCGTCGATTGAAATGCGTCTTCCTTTTGTCGACCGAGAGCTGGTGAATAGGGTTATGGGTCTGCGAAGGGCGAATTCAGATGTCGGACTGCCGGCCAAGGAATGGCTGCGACAGGCCGTGACGGGAGTGTTGCCAACTTGGGTCCTGGATCGGCCCAAGCGTGGGTTTGCGCCGCCGGTAGCGGATTGGCACGCGGCAATTTTTGCCGCACATGGCGGTTCACTACGCGATGGTTATCTGGTACAGGCTGGAGTCTTAACTCCAGCAAGTGCTAATCGGTTGGCAGAGGGTCCCTTTCCGATTGGACTTACAAGTCCAATTTCATTCAAAGCGCTGGTGCTTGAACATTGGTGTCGTCGAATGAGCGCGGAGGCTGATATCGCTCACCGGCAGTTTGATCGCAACTAGGGAATTTGATGGAAAAACTGCGAGTAGCGATTAACGCTCAATTAAGGCCAGATAGCGCCGCAGGCGGGAGTGTAACCGTGCTGCGTGCGTTAGCAGCGCTGGCCGAGTTAGATGGCAGCGAAGAGTATGTGTATATCGGACCTTATGACGACCCCGACTGGATGCGGCAAATGCTGCCACCCGGTCAACGGATCGTGCGCGGACCAAAGCCGACACCCGCCGACTACGCGGCGAGGAACCGCTTCGAACCATTAAAGCGGAAACTCGGTCCCTTGCGTCCGATGGCTCGTGGAGCAAAACAGTTTTTTGCCTCGCAGACAAGGGCCCTGGCGCCGGCGGTTTCATTCGAACGCCCCGGGGCTCAAAGAATCGAGGCCACTTCTGATTCGCGATTTTTTCAGAGTTTGGGTTGTGATGTGATTCATTTCCCATTCCAGTCGTTCGCGGCGTGCGGAGTTCCCAGTGTTTTCAATCCTCACGACCTGCAGCATCTTCACTTCGGCGAATTTTTTACCCCGAATGAAATCGCACGTCGCGAAAGTCTTTATCCAGCGGCCTGCCGCGCGGCCCACACGGTGGTCGTCGCTTCGCAATTCATTGGGCGCGATGTAGTGGAACGCTATGGCGTCGACGAAGGAAGGGTGCAGGTTATTCCGTGGGCTCCACCGCCTTTGCCAAAACTTCAAAGGGAGACAGAGGAGAGCAGCCTTGGTGAGATTTCTGAGAAGTATGGATTAGCGCATGCCCCCTTTGCTCTTTACCCGGCGATGACCTGGGAGCATAAAAACCACATTCGCCTCCTGGAAGCAGTCGCGTCGTTACGCGATCGCGGATCATTGAATTGCCGCCTCATTTGCACCGGTTTCAAGACTGCATTTTGGCCCCATATTCAAACGAAATTAAATGAGTTGCGTCTTAACGAGATAGTGAAGTTTCCCGGACTCGTTTCCCTAGGCGACTTAAACGCGCTCTACCGCGCGGCCCAGTTTGTTTTTGTTCCCACCCTATTTGAAGCAGCGAGCGCTCCGGTGTTTGAAGCTTGGCAGCACGGCGTTGCCGTCGGTTGTTCAAACGTAACATCTCTTCCCGAACAAGTAGCCGATGCGGCGCTGCTCTTCGACCCTTTCTCCGTCGAGCAACTCGAATCCGCGTTTACCCGTTTGGCTGAAGACCCGGTCTTGCGAAGGGAATTGATTCAGCGAGGAAAGCTGCGGCTGAAGGATTTCAACCTGGAGCACACGGCGAAAGCTTACCGCGCAGTTTATCGTCGCGCGGCCGGCAGAGTTCTTAATGACGAGGATGCATCGTTCTTGACGAGGACTGAGAAGCGACGTACGCGTACGGTCGAGGTCCTTCGAGTATGAGTGAAAGATTCATCCCGGTGGCTGCGCCGGTCTTAGCTGGAAATGAGAGAGCCTACGTGCTCGATTGCATCGAATCGTCGTGGATTTCGTCATGCGGCAAGTACGTTGAAAGGTTCGAGCAAGCCTTTGCTGATTTCTGCGGCGTAAGATATGCCGTCTCCTGCAATAGTGGAACCGCGGCCCTCCACGTCGCGTTGCTCGCGCTTGGCATCGGACCAGGTGACGAAGTCATTGTCCCGACTCTAACCTTCGTGGCTACTGCAAACGCAGTGACCTATTGTGGAGCCCGACCTCGCTTCGTTGACATTGAACCCGACACCTGGACGCTGGATCCCGCGCAACTGGAAGGGACGATAACGGCGCGCACAAAAGCAATCCTGCCGGTCCACCTTTATGGCCATGTGGCCGACATGGACGCGATTACCGAGATTGCACGTAAGCATAATCTGTTTGTAGTGGAAGACGCTGCGGAGGCGCATGGTGCTCAGTTGGGTGAACGTCGCGTTGGCGCGCTCGGGCAGTTAGCAGCTTTCAGTTTTTACGGCAACAAGATCATCTCCTGCGGCGAAGGCGGGATGGTAGTGACTGATTCAGAAGAACTGGCCAGCCGTGCAGTTCAACTGCACGGGCAGGGGATGGATTCAAATCGTCGGTATTGGTTCCCGATTGTTGGCTATAACTACCGCATGCCAAACTTGACTGCTGCGGTCGGGCTCGCCCAACTCGAACGCATCGACTGGCACATTGAACGGAGGCGCGAGATTGCCGGCTGGTATCGAGAAATTCTGAGTGATGTGCCCGGCATTGGTTGGCAAGTCGGCAATGAAGAGCGGAAGCATGTTGACTGGCTGTTCACGATAACCGTGAGCGCGCCGGTACGAGTAAGCCGCGACGAGTTGATGGCCGGACTTTCTGCGCGGGGGGTCGAAACGCGACCTGTGTTTTATCCGATGCACACGCTGCCTCCATATCAGGAGATGGCCGAGGAAGATGGTGCCTTCCCGGTTGCCGATCGAGTCGCAAGCTCGGGGCTTAGTCTTCCAACTTGGGCGGGGCTTCAGCGCGAAGATGTGGTTTATGTTTGTGATGCTCTCCGAGAATGTATCGCGCTACCCGGTAAAGGTTAAAACGTCTCAGACGGACAAGTTTTAGAACGGCAAGGAAGGTGGATTTAAGTGAAAGCAATGATCATGCGAAACAGAATTAGTCTTGCAATCGTAGCCGGCTTAGTCGGGTTAGTAATGCTTCCCGCTTGCGGGAGCGGAAACCAGGGCAATACGGGTGCGGAGGCTAGCACTCCCGCGCCAAGTGTTAGCAGTCAGGCCGCTGCTCCCAACGCCACTCCTGCAGCAGTTGCAGTAAACTCAACGCCTGCTCTTGAACCCCAAAAACAGAACGCTAGAAATAAGAACGGTAATGGGGTTTCAAAGGCGCCGCAGCCAAAAATCGGTGCCGGAGGCGGCGATCTGTTTATGTTCACGCAGGCGCGGGCGGCGCTATCCGCCGACGCGGAGTTGAAGACCGCGAACATCGTGATTGAGGTAAATTCAGGTTCCCTCACGCTAAACGGCACGGTCGCAAACATGTCGCAAAAATCGAAGGCGGAACAATTGGTGCGCGGCGTTGCCGGTGTCAAAGCTGTTAAGAATCAACTGCGAATTTCAAATTAAGGTTTAGGGGAAATAACAAATGAAAGTAATGAAGATCAGTTTTTTCGTCGTGTCTATCTGGATTTTAACCTGTGCGCTAACTCCGTTGGGCGTGGCTACGGCGCAAGAGAAGGAGAAACAAAAGCCCGGCACCACAGTCGATTCCTGGCGCCAATCGCTGCCGCCTGAAGCCGAAGTTCCTGCCTCGCCGGAGGACATGTCTAACCCTGCCACAGCGTCATCAAGTGCAGAAACTCAGAAGACGTTGCTTTCACTTGAACAGAAGTTGATGGAATCGCTCAAAGTAGGGGATGCGGACTCGTTGAGTTTGATCATTGGCAACGACTTCACGTTTGTTAATCCGCGCCTGTCCGGGAAGGTCACTGATCGAGCAAAATACCTGGAACATGCGCTCCGCGATACAAAGCTAACGGCCTACGAGTTTGATAAAACTACTGTGCAAATTTTTGGAAAGACGGCAGTCGTCACGGGTCGCCTCAAGCAAAGCGCGACTGTCGGCGGAACGGATTGGAGCGGTACATATCTTGTGA
>JANLZV010000664.1:0-7827 GCA_031366425.1 Pyrinomonadaceae bacterium
CCATGACCGCAAGATTTATCAATAGCAGGACGATGAGCCACACCGGCGCGCGCTGGCGAATTTCTCTTTGCGTGCGAGTAGCAGCCATTGCCTGAAAAGTCCAAGTTAGGGGGAAAGTGAAAGTAATAAGTGGGTTTAAGACTTCGCCAGGGAAACGAGAACTAATTTTCTCAGACCCGCCGGTCTCTTCACCTGTAACGTATCACCGCACTTCCACTACATGCCACTGGTCATTGTATTTTCCCAGCGAACTCGTTTGAGGAGATCGAAGTCGGACAGCATTTTTCCGGTGCCAAGCACAACTGAGGCGAGCGGATCGTCGGCCAGGGAAACCGGCAAACCGGTTTCGATCGACAGACGCTTATCGAGGTTCTTGAGCAACGCCCCGCCGCCGGTCAAAACAATGCCGCGCTCGACGATGTCGGCTGAAAGCTCTGGCGGAGTCCGCTCGAGGGCCACTCGCACCGCGTTGATGATCGTTGAGACTGAATCGGCGAGCGCTTCGCGCACTTCCTCGTCAGTCATCGTGATCGTCTTTGGGATCCCTTCGATTAGATTGCGGCCGCGCACGTCGTAGGACAGCGGCTCATCCAAAGGATAGGCCGAGCCCAATTCGATCTTGATCGCTTCGGCAGTACGCTCGCCGATCAGAAGATTATATTTACGTTTGATGTAGGAGATGATCGCTTCGTCCATCTCGTTTCCAGCCACGCGGACAGCGCGGGAGTAAACAATGCCGCTCAAGCTGATCACGGCGATGTCAGTCGTGCCGCCGCCGATATCGACGACCATGTTTCCGTGTGGTTCGGTGATTGGCAGACCGGCGCCAATCGCGGCGGCCATTGCTTCTTCAACCAGGTAAACTTCGGAAGCCTTCGCGCGATAAGCAGAGTCTTCCACAGCGCGACGCTCAACCTGGGTGATCTCAGAAGGGATCCCGATAACCACTCGAGGGCTGACCCAGGTTTTTCCATTGTGAGCTTTGCGGATGAAATGCTGCAGCATCTTCTCAGTGACTTCGAAGTTGGCGATCACGCCATCCTTCATCGGCCGAATAGCCACAATGTTCCCGGGAGTTCGTCCCAGCATATCTTTCGCATCTCGCCCGACGGCTTCAACCTGATTCGTAACTTTGTTAATTGCCACGATTGACGGTTCTGAAACAACAATGCCTCGTCCTTTTGCATAGACGAGGGTGTTTGCTGTTCCCAGGTCGATCGCCAGATCGCTGGAGAACAGACTAAAAATCGATTTAAAAGCCATTTAATTGATCTCTTCCCGTGAATTAATAATTGAACGTGGGTGGAGAGGGGCCATTACCCAAACGGCAATAGTCAGATAAATGCCGGCATAAAGGATTTTCCTACTAAACGAAGGGATCCACCCGGGCCACTCGCCGCCGCCAACTACTCGTCTCAACCAAAGTCGCAACCGATTAAAGATAACTGATCTTCGATCTCCGCGCTATCACGAAAAGGCTTTGTCGTCGTCGGTCGCCATCACATCGGGTGTTAAGGGGACGGTGTTTTCTGTTTTAGGACGCGGCAAGAGTTCAGCTGAAAAACGGACGCAGTTTTTGCTGGCGGCCTTGGCCTCATACATTGCCCGGTCAGCGCACGCGATTAGCTGCTGAGGCGATGAGGCGTGGTGCGGAAATGCGGCCACGCCAAAACTCGCGGTCAACGATAATTTCAGGTTACGACCACCACTAAAGACGTGTCGCTCAATTCGCGAACGAATGCGTTCGGCAACTGTGCCGGCTAGCTCAATCTCCGTGTCCGGCAAGACGATCACGAACTCGTCGCCGCCGTAGCGGGCAACTGCATCCGTGTCGCGAATGGAAGCAAGGATTACCGCGGCCATTTCCATCAACACATGCGAGCCGGCGAGGTGACCGTGCGCATCATTAACGCGTTTGAAGTCATCAAGATCTAGAAACAACGCGGCTACACTGGTTCCGTAGCGTCGCGCGCGACGGATCTCGTTGAGGAGAAACTGACGCAGGTAACGGGCGTTGTGAAGCTTGGTCAGATCGTCGGTTTGCGATAATCGTTCGGCCTCGCCGATCCGCACCGCGTTAGCGAGCGCCGAAGCGATGGGCCTCGAAAGCGCATCAAGGACTTCGACCTCTGATTTTTTAAACGAGGCTGCGACGCGAGTGCCTTCAAGCACGCCCAGAATTCGCTCGCCGCAAACCAACGGAACGGCGACCACAAATTCCTGGTGCTCCTTTTTCTTTTTGACCCCGCCGCCTGCGGCGGCTAGTCGTGCTGCCTTCGATTCCGAACCGGGCGTCACGTCGGTGGCACCCAACAACAAGCGCCGCCAGTCATCGGCAGGCTTAAGGTTGTATTCGCCGTCATCGGCCTCCGCCTCGCCGCGCCTAAGTGATGCGATCGCTTCCAGCCCCGGCGCGATCGCGCCCTTCTCATCAAGCACCAGGTAGATGGTCCATCGATCAGCATTGACGAGGGACCGGAGTCCGGCGAGGGCGATGTGGGCGGCACTGTTTTGATCGCCGATGAAGTGAAGCGACGAAACCAGATCGAACGCCGCTCGCAGGCCGCGCGAGTTTAGTCGAACGGGCAAAGAAAACGATCCGGTCTGGGCGGGCCGGGAAACGATATCAGGAAGTTTTAATTCGCCGGTGGCGCCATGACCCTCGATTTCGCGCAGAATCGCGGGTAGTTGGGCGGCCTTGTCTGCGATCGCCCGGAAGCCCATGCGCTTGAGAGTAGCGCCGTCAAGACTGCGGAGGCTGAGGCCATGATATCCGCTTGACTGCCGGCGGCAGGCGATTAATGGAGTGCCCAACCAGAATGCTTTCGCATGTTCGATGGCAGCCTGTAGTTCGACCATGTCCGCGCCGGCAACCACTTCGTAAAGAATGGCCACCGGCGTTTGACCCGATTCCTGATCGAGCAGTTCACCTTGTCGTTCGATGTCACGCGGCTTCACCGAGGCTTCGGCCCCAGCTTCGCGCAGCCCTTCGATCAGAGTGTTGACGCCGGCGAGGCGCAAAGCTTCAATTAGCTCGTGTGCGGGAGCCTCGTGAGCGTCAGTTAAAAGTATGACGTGGCGTGGCATTTAGCTCGATTACCAGGGTGCTGCCCGCGAGCGGCAACTAGAGTTACAGATCAGTCCTTTCCGCGTCGATGACCGGAAAGCGAGAGTCGATAAGGCGTGCTGTTACCTTGCGGATCGACGGCCTCGACCGTGATCTCGGCGGTTCCAGACGGCGCGGTAGTTTGCAGTTGAAATGTGCCGCCGGTGGGCACCAGCATTTCGCGGCCGCCGACGCGAATCGTAGTTCCAGGCGATGAATGCCCACGCACGAGGTAGACGTTGCCGTGCAACAATTCCGCAGTCAATTCTGAAACGGCAACACCCGAGCCGCTTCCTTTTGAAGCGACAGAGAATTTTTTCGCGTCGCTCCACTCGCTGGATTGCCCAGTGCCCGCGATCGCCCGAACGCGCCAAAAATAAACACCGGGCCGCAGGTCGCTGGCAGTGAATTCCGTCGCGGCCAGCTGATCGCGTTCGATCATCATCCCGTCGGCCACAAAGAATGGCGAGGTGGCCACTTCGACGCGATAGAACGCAGCGTTGCCCGATTGAGGCCGGGCCCACTTCAGCGAGACGTTGGCCGAATTGTTGGCGCCGACGAAAACGCGTTGGAGATCGTGTGGCTCAACCAGGACTGGATTATCAAGTAGCTTTTGCGGCCGAGACATCGTCCCCGAAGGATTCACCGAGACGTAGTCGCCCGCGTGAAAAGTACTTTTCTCCCCGCTGCGGCTGGTCGTTTCAACCGCGCCGGCATTGATCCGAATTTCTTCAGTGCCCTCAGGCTTCACACCAAAGCTCGCCGCAGTTTGCTCGCCAATCTTGCTGGTCGTCTTGGGCGTTTCGACTACGTTATTCGTGCCGGCCGGTTGATTCTCGGTGCGGACCGACATTTGGCCGCTGTCGACCACGACGTGGACGTTAGTCTTTTTGCCGCCATCGTCGCTGGCGTTGTCGCGAATGATGATCGTGCTGTTGGGACGCACTACCAGAGTTGAACCATCGGCCATGGTGATGCGAGCGCGACCACTCGCCTGGGTCTGCACGGTGTCTCCGGGAAAGAGTTCGGTGTCGCCACCGGGGATGATTGTCTCGCGCGTGGCGGCGCGGATCACACGCACTTCGCCTTCAAACGAAATGAACCGAGCGCCTCCTGGAGGCTTGGTTCCGGTTCCCACATTCCGCAGCGGGTTACCATATTTCCAAACGTACAGCGCTGCTCCGCCGGCCAATCCGCAAAGGAGGACCAGGGCGATCAGCAGGTAGACGATGCGCTTTTGAACTACCCACCAATCAAAAGCAAAACGATTGGATTGTTTGGTCATTCTTAAAAGCTAACTTTGAAACGAAGATCAACTCCCGGGAGCGAGACGTTTATGCACGCTGATCAAGTCTCATTGGATGAGCGAATCCGATCAGCATGGGAGGGTGGGAAGGGCGGCAGCTTCGGCAATACAACAGCAACTATGCCGGACTGAAATCTAACACAGCCCTAAGAGGGCGTTCAAGCTTCATCTAATTGCAGGCTTTTAGGCTGAAAACTGGTTGATTTCGCTGAGGCTGAGGGCTGTTGGAGGTAATTCCGACGGGCCATAGCGCAGGCCGTCACTTGTGGTCGTCGTCAACATCTTCCACGTCGTCAAATGGCGGGTCGAAGTCTTCGGGCAGATCGACATCAATGTCCATCTCACAATCTTTCGGCCAGATGAGCGATGCGACAACCGAGCCCAACAGGACGACGCCAACAAAGACGAGCGAAATCCAGATCGGAATATGAATGCCGACGGCTACGACCAGCATCTTCGCGCCGATAAAGGTCAAGACGATCGCCAGCCCCATTTTGAGATATTGGAACTTCTCCACTACGCCGGCCAGCAGGAAGTACATTGAACGCAGACCGAGGATCGCGAAAACGTTGGAGGTGTAAACGATGAAGGTGTTGGTCGTGATCGCGAAGATCGCCGGAATTGAATCGACCGCAAAAACCAGGTCAGTTACTTCGACAATTACCAGCACGAGCAGAAGCAGCGTCCCGACGAGCTTTCCGTTGACGCGAGTGAAAAACTTTTCCTCTTCGTAGTGGCGCGTCATCGGAATGTATCGCGTCACCAGCCGGACCACCGGATTGTCTTCCGGCTGCAGGTCCAGCTCTTCCTGGCGAAACATCTTGAGGCCGGTGTAAACGAGGAAAGCGCCGAAAATGTAAATGATCCAATGGAAGCGGTTGATCAGTGCGGCGCCGACGAAAATCATCGTCAGACGCATCACGAGTGCGCCCATCACGCCCCAGAACAGAACGCGATGCTGGTATTTTGACGGGACCTTAAAATAAGAAAAGATCAGGAGAAAGACGAAAAGATTGTCGACCGAGAGAGAGAGCTCAATCAAGTAGCCGGTCAAAAATTCCAAACCGCGCGTGCTGCCCTGGTAGTAGAAGACTAAGCCCGCAAAGAGCAAGGCCAGGGTCACCCAGACGACGCTCCAAGTCGCGGCTTCACGGTATTTTATGGTGTGGGCTTTTCGATTGAGGAGTCCGAGGTCCAGACTCAGCATGAGCAGGATAAAAACGGAAAACCCGATCCAGAGCCATGTTGAGCTGCCCATCGCGTTCATCAAGGATAGTAAAATAACATCCCACCTAAAGCGTAGCAACCAAGCGCCCGTTCTTGCAGTGCTGCCGCCACTCCATTACAATCCGCCGTTTGTTAGAAAGGTATGAATAATGCTTAAACAACTATCGCGGCTCGAACGGACGCGCAGCATCATTATCATTGGATTTGCGGTTCTGATGGCCGTAAGTCTGATCTTCTTTTATGCGCCTGGCCGAACGAGCACAGTAGAGCCCAGCAAAAGCACCCAAGTCGTGGCCAAAGTCGGACGCGACGAAATCACCGTGGGTGATCTTTCGCGCGTTACCTCGAACTTTCAGCAAATGTATGGCGGGCAAATTAGTCTCGCCCAGCTTGGCGGCACGCGACGCTTCCTGGACGGACTGATTCGCGATCGCCTGATTGCCCAAGAAGCAGCGCGATTGGGATTGGGCGCCAGCGATGGGGAAGTGGCCGAGAAGATTCGTAAACAATACTCCGACGCCGCGGGTCAGTTTGTCGGTTATGACCGTTACAAGGAAGCCGTAACCGCGCGTTATGGCGACTTGGAAACGTATGAGAAAAACGTTCGCGACAGCATTGCTCAAGACAAACTGAAAGCCTTCGTCACCGCAGCAGTCAGAGTTTCCGATGACGAGGTGCAGGCAGACTTTCAACGCAAGAACACTACTTTTGATCTGACCTACGCAGTGATCACTCCCGCCAAGCTGGCGGAAAAAATTCAGGTTTCGGACGACGAACTAAAGAGCCACTACGAACAGCACAAGACTGACTTTCGCATCCTCGAGCCGCAGCGAAAAGTGCGATACGTTTTTATCGATCAAGCGAAGGCCGGCGAGAAGGCCCCAATTACAGATCAGGATCTGCGAACTGCGTTTGAGGCGTTACCGCCCGCGGGCAAACAAGCAGGTGTGAGGGTCCAACAGATTCTTTTGAAAGTAGCGCGTCGAGATCTCGATTCACAGGTCGAACAGAAGGCCAAGGATCTGCTGGCGAAGATCAACGCAGCGAGCGCCGACAAACGCGAACAGGTCTTCGCAGAACTCGCGCGGGGGAATTCCGAAGATCCGGCGACCGCGAAAAGTGGCGGCTACCTGCCCCGTCCCGTGAAAAAGAATCCGAATAAGGTTGATGCTTTGTACGACCGCGCCGTCGACATGGAGGCTGGAGTTGTTTTCGATATCCCGATCAAGTATGCGGGAAACTGGTATCTGCTGCGCCGCGGTGAGTCGGTCCCGAAGACTTTTGAGGAAGCGAAGCCTGAACTGCAGGCAGGGCAGCGCAATCGTAAGGGATACGACATTGCCAGGAAGTTGGCTGAACGCGCCCAGGCACGCTTGAAGGAAACAAAAGATCCGAGCAAGGTGGCCCAGGAATTGGCTGGCGAAGCAAACATGCAGCCCGCCGATATGGTAAAGGAAACACCGTTCGTCCAACCGGGAGATGACGTGCCGGGTATTGGCAGCAGTCAGCAATTTGAAGCTGTGCTGGAGCCGCTGAATAGTCCAGGCGATGTCGGCGAGCAGACTGGGGTGAAGGGTGGTTTTGCGATTCCAATCCTGGTCGAAAAACGCGAACCGAGGATTCCTGAGTTTGCCGAAATCAAAACTGAAGTCGCCAAGGCGGTACAACTCCAGCGCGCCAAGGAACAGTTGGACCAGCGCGCAAAGGACCTTGCCGCTGCTTTGAACAGCGTGGCGGATGTGAAAACTGCCGGTGAGAAAAATGGTCTTGAGGCCGCCACGCAAGAAGGTTTCAAGCTAGGCACCGCCCTGGGTGATGCGGGCGCGAGTCCAGCGCTTGACGACGCTGTTTATGCACTGAAGAACGGCGAAGTCACCAAGACCCCGATCAAAGTCGGCGACAGTTGGGTTGTGCTGGGTGTGACGAACCGCAAAGAAGCAGACCTCGCTGAGTTTTCCACGCAGCGTGAACGGCTAACGCAGGATGCGCTGTCAACGCAGCAAGGCCAGGTCTTCGAGGATTACATTAGCGCTCTACAGCAGCGCCTGAAACAGGATGGCACCATCAAGATTTACCAGGAAGTGCTGACGGCGATGGAGCTGGCTGAGCCCGCCGTGGAGCCGCCAACTCGTCAAAATTTTCCAATACCAACGAATTAACACCGCGTAACAGCAGAAGCCCGACCGTC
>JANLZV010000746.1:0-2105 GCA_031366425.1 Pyrinomonadaceae bacterium
GATCATCGTCGAGCTGACCGATTCGGACGGTCGAAGGGGCTGGGGGGAAGCAACGCTTCTCACCGGCTACACCGACGTTGACGCGTTAGTGGAAGCGATCAACTGTGGGTTGGTCTACATGTATTTCACCAAGCCCTGGAACAATGATGACCTGAAGCTGCGAGTCAGCCGCGCAATGGAGCATTACGAGAACAACAAGAAGCGCAACGCCCTCGCGCAGGCAAATGAGCGACTAATTGCCGGGATGAAGGAGATGAAGTTTCGTCTGGCAGACGGACTGAGCGACATGCTAAGAACGCGAAATGAGCACGGCTATGGACACGCCTTGCGAGTGCGCCAGTATGCGCGAATGATCGCCGCCACATTGGATATGAGTGAGGACGAAAAAGACGAACTGGCCGCAGCCGCCCTGCTGCATCACCTCGCCGGAAGCCAGGCCGGAACTGAGACGCTGCGACTTCCCTGTTCTGCTGTTAATGAGTCGGCCATGGCGCATGAGCATTTCAAGTGCGAGGCGCGGTTGGTGGCCGAGACACCGGAACTTGAGCGAGTAACGGAGCTTATTCGCCTTCAGCGAGAAAACTTCGATGGATCAGGTCCGGCAGGATTAAAGGCCGATCAGATCCCGTTGGCGGCTCGAATACTTCGCGTTGCCGACGAATACGATCTGATGATTCAACCTAAGGCGCTAATGGCTCCGATGAGACACGATGAAGCAATGATGTTTTTGCTTCAGCGCTCGGGCAAGCAATTCGATCCGACGGTGATTGAAATCATGTCGCACCAACCGTTGGACGATCTCGATCTGATCAACCCTACAGTGACTGCCTTCGAACCTTCCGTCCAAAGCGCGTTCAGCTCGGACAACTTTTAACGCTCTCCGTCGCAATCAGATGGGCCAACTAATTTCCGCGTGGATCGGAATTGAACGTAAGGGTCGTCACAATACTAATTTGCGAGGCTTTATGCTTCAAGCAATCGGCCGCAAATCGCTCCGCTAAACGCGATCATTGATGCGTCGAAGGATTACGTTTACGCATCTTCACTTCCCGAGCAGGCTTTTGAGACGTTCAACTACTTTGCGGGTTTTGGGATACCACAGCCGATTGGAGTCGATCTCTTTTTCCCCGTCGATGAAAACGCTGAACTCGCCAAATCCACCGTGAACAGTTTCGACTTCAACGTCACCATCTTTCTGCAGTTCAGCCGCCACCCGGGCGGCTATATTTTGCTTGATGGGTCAAACCGGACAGTAGTGAATCTCGACCTTTTTCATTTGCGCGTTCTCTGAGTATTCCAGTCAAATGCCGGTTGTTGGGGTAACCAGCTTGAGTATGACCAGCGTTTGAGAAGTCTTACGGTAACGCTGAAAAGCGAAAAGGCGCAACAGTTTTTGGACTGTCGCGCCTAATCTAGTGTGGTCACTGTCCTCACCCCAGCAACCACGTGATGGAAGGATTCACCAACCACCAAGTTGGAGACACTATAGCTCTCAATCTTGCGATTCGCAAACCAGCGCCAGGAATCAGGATGGCACGAATCCTGCACTAAGACTCTTTTGACGCAAACCCAGCGAACGGCGTCACTTTATTAGCCCTTTCTTCCCGCGAGCGTCCTTCTTCGCCCTCCTGTTTTGACGCAAACCCATTTGCGACAGTCTCCTTGTTTCTCGAACTGAGGTTATTTCATGTCCATTGGCTCCAAAAATCTTCACACTGCGCAAAGCCATCCACCGCCGCCAAAGTGGCATCGGCTCTATTACATCGTAGCCGCATTAAATGTCTTAATTCTTCTATCGGGAATTTTCCTTACTCATTACATCCTGAAGCTTCACTCTCACTCGGTGGACGTAAACCAGAAGTGGGTTGAACAACGCGGTCAAATCCGGGAGTTGGGCACACTTGCAGGCGAGGTCAACGCTCCCGGCAACGACCTTTTCGACTCACACCAGGTAGAACTTGAGTCCAAGAGAATGCATGACGCCCTCGAGGTCTTTGGTTCGCGAATAACCACAACCGAACGCGATTTATTTGTTCAAATTGAAAATGACCAGAACAAAACGCGGATGCAACCGATAGGGGAGGAGATACGAGCGGATTTCATGA
>JANLZV010000755.1:0-10981 GCA_031366425.1 Pyrinomonadaceae bacterium
ACAAGCATCACATCGTCGATGATCGGCCATTCGGCGGTGGCGAAGGAATGGTGCTTAAGGCCGAACCGATCTTTGCAGCGGTTCAGGATTTGACGAGTACAGCGACTCGAGAAGAGTATCCAGCAGCGACGCGAGTAGTGCTCCTGTCACCGCAGGGTAAGAGGTTTACTCAGGAGATTGCTCGGGACCTGGCCGAGAGCGTCACTCACGTGGTGTTGATTTGCGGCCGCTATGAAGGCGTGGACGAGCGAGTGAGTGAAGGCCTGGTCACGGATGAACTCTCGATTGGCGATTACGTGTTGTCAGGTGGAGAGCCGGCAGCCGTAGTAATGATTGACGCGATGGTCCGCTTGTTACCGGGAGCGCTCGGCAACGAAAGCTCGGCAACTTACGAATCGTTTTCCGAGGGGTTGTTGGACCACCCGCATTACACGCGGCCCACGGAAGTTGCGGGATACGGCGTTCCCGATGTTTTGTTGACCGGAAATCACGCTGAGATCGCCCGCTGGCGCAGAGAAGCCGCGATGCGGAAGACGCAACGCAATCGTCCGGACCTTTTGAAATAATTTTGTGAGTTTGATTTAGCTGGAGTAAAGAAATGAATCGCTTAGATAGCATTGAAGGAACGCAACTACGTCAAAATATTCCTGACTTTCAATCAGGAGATACGGTGCGAGTGCATGTGCGCATCAAGGAGTCGGAGACGAAAGAGCGGCTGCAGGCGTTTGAAGGCGTAGTCATAGCTCGTAAGCACGGCGGCGCACGAGAAACCATCACTGTGCGGAAAACGAGCTTTGGCATTGGCGTTGAGCGAATCTTCCCGCTGCATGCAACCATCGTTGACCACATTGATGTAGTGAAGCGAGGCCGCGTCCGTCGAGCGAAGCTGTATTACCTACGCGCATTGCGCGGTAAGGCCGCGCGTATTCGCGAGCGCGATACACGTGGGCAGCAGGGTGGCGTGAAGGCTACCTCCGCAGCAGGCAAGAAGTAGTCGTAATTTACGGCGGCTCCGAATTGTTGGCAGGATTAGTTATCTTGCCCCTTCGAGCCGTCTTTTTATTACCTTCCGGCGAACCGCCGAGAAACTTACAGTCACCACTCATTGCTTGATCAATAGGAGCCGCAGCCGGTCTTGCGAATTGCAATCGACGCCCACTCTGTTGGTACCGGCCTCGGCGGCAATGAAAGCTACGCGACTAATTTGATCGAGGCCCTTGCCGAGATCGATCAGATTAACCAATACACTCTCTACGTCACCCGGCCCCAGGCAATCAAGCGCTTCAGTAACCGTTGGCCCAATGTTCGAGTTCGCTCGACTCTCCCCCACTCGCCCTTGATTCGGATTCCCGTCACGCTAGGCGCGGAATTGCGAAAAAACCCCGTCGATGTTCTTCATGTGCAGTTTACGTCGCCGCCGTTCGCTCCTTGTCCTGTGGTCGTGAGTATTCACGATCTGTCATTTGAGCATTTGCCGGAAACGTTTAAGCGCCGGAGCCAGATGCAGATGCGGTTGACTGTCAGGCGTTCGGCCCGTAGAGCCGCCCAGGTGATTGCCCTCTCCCAACACGGCCGGCAGGATCTCATCGATACCTACAAACTAGATCCCGACCGCGTGAGTGCCATCCCGCTGGCCGCCCCAGCGCATTTCGGCCCCGTCAGCGATCAACAGGAGACGCAACGGGTCAGACAAACTTATGGCATAGAAGGAGACTACATACTCTCGGTCGGTTCCATTCAGCCGCGCAAGAATTTGCCGCGTTTGATAGCAGCTTACTCCCGCTTGCGCCGCACCGAACCACAGGTTAAGCTCCCTAAACTTGTAGTCGTCGGCAAATTTGCGTGGCTCTACGAGGATACACTCCGCGCAATCAAGGAGTTGGAACTTAGCAACGCGGTAGTGCTAACTGGCTACGTCCCGGAAAGCGACTTGCCTGCACTTTATTCAGGCGCTGTCTGTTTCGTTTATCCTTCGTACTTCGAAGGTTTCGGTTTGCCTCCACTAGAGGCGATGAAATGTGGCGTACCGGTGATAGTAGGTAACAGGACCAGCCTGCCTGAGGTGGTAGGAGACGCTGCGATGCTGGTCGACCCGTTTGAGATCGGCGAGATCGAGGCAGCGATCAGGAAAGTAATCGAAGATTCAGACTTGCAGAGTCGGTTGAGCGTCAAAGGTCTGAATCGGGCACGGCTTTTTGATTGGCGTGAGACGGCGCGTCAGACCCTGGCGGTCTATGAGCGCGCGGCCCACTTGTCGGGCCGAGCTTTAAAACGTTAGTCCCGACGTCCAGTCTTGCAAGCGTGAGCGTGAACGATTTTTCAGTATTATGCGCATAGCCATACTTGGAACGCGTGGAATTCCCGCCAGTTACGGCGGATTTGAAACCTTCGCTGAACATCTTTCCACTCGATTGGTGGCCCGCGGGCACGAGGTCACCGTGTATGGCCGAACTCACTACGTTTCACCTCGCGAACTGGAATACCACGGCGTTCGTCTAAAAGTCCTGCCGACAATCCGGCACAAATACTTCGACACCATAGTCCATTCATTCCTGTCCGCGGTGCACGCAGTTTCCTTGCGGTTTGACGCAGTCTTGATCTGCAATGCCGCCAATGCGCCCTTCGCCTCGATCCTCAGGTTGACGGGCACGCCGGTAGCAATCAACGTTGACGGTCTGGAGCACAAACGCAAGAAGTGGAACTGGCTGGCGAAGCGTTACTACCTGATGGCTGAACGCCTTTCGACCATCCTTCCAAACATCACCATCACCGATGCCCAAGTCATTCATGATTACTATTTGGCGAGGTACAACGCCAAATCAAGAATGATTGCTTACGGTTCCGAAGTTGAGCGAAGACCCGATCGGGCGGCGGTCCGACGTTGGCGCGCCGAGCCAAACCGTTACGTGCTTTACGTTTCGCGTCTGGAGCCTGAGAACAATGCTCGGCTCGTCATTGAGGCGTTTAAGAAAGTCAGGACTGCTTACCGCTTATTGATCGTTGGCGATGCACCCTACGCGCGGGAGTACATCAACGATCTCAAAGCGCGAGCTAAAGGCGACAAGCGGATTATCTTTACGGGATTTGTATTTGGGCAGGACTATCGTGCGCTTCAGCAAAACGCCTATTGTTACGTCCATGCTACCGAGGTAGGGGGAACCCATCCCGCATTACTCGAGGCGATGGGCTACGGGAACTGCGTGCTGACCCTCGCGACGCCTGAAAATATCGAAGCTGTTGGAGATGCCGGAATACCTTACGCGGACGAGTTGGATCTAGCTGAAAAGTTGCAAAGGGTCCTGCGAGATGGCTCACTGGTTCAAAGTTACCGTCACCGAGCCCAGCTCCGCGTGCAGCGACATTACGATTGGGATCGCGTCGTTGATCAGTATGAGAACTTGTTCGCCGAGATGATTGGCGCAAAGATCCCGGATACCCAACCTTCCCAGGCAGATTCGGTTAACGCCGCGCTTGAAAATTCCTTAACGCTCTCCAAAAACTAGCTAGAAAATTAAGTTCCAAAAGGCAGTTACCCCGCCAGTCCATTTGGAGTGGCGGGGTAACTTTCCGGGTAGGTTCGGGTAAATTCGGGTGGCATGACAAAGAACAGGGAATCGTTTATTCAGAGAAATAAACTCTGAATCTGGGGGTGCGTTTTGCGGATGAGATAAAGCCTCGAATAAAAAAACCGCTAAGTATAAATAACGCCTTTGCCTGACCGTCAAACTGCCTGTACTGCCAAGCTGCAACTGATCTCCATCAGTGTGTGAAATTATACCGTTCATTCGTGACAAGTCAAGCACAATATCGGCATTTTGAAAAACTCTTGTGACAAGTTGGTCTGCGTGAAGGCTAAGACGGCGATTATTTGCCCGACCGCGCCTGGGAAAGACGGAGTGCCTGGCGCCGAACCGCTTCGGAAACGTTTCGGTTAAGAGATAGCTGATGGAGGTCCTTAGTACGGATCCTGGGCAGGGTGCCAATTACAGTTGGAATCGGCGTGCGAGGGTTTCTCACGAGGTTATGAATAATTGGGTAGGATCGGGCCCAATTGCGATTAAGCGAAATCAAACGGAGCACTTCATCACTCACCGTCCTCATCGCGGAGATGTTTTCAACTTCCTGATCATTGATGCGGGGATTATTGATTACCGCGGCGGCAACTACTTTATTCGAATCCCGGATCAGAATGCCGCGGGCTTCCCGGTCGCCCTTCATCGCCATCTTCATGCGGTCGCGGGCATTCATAAACATGAGCCGCCGGATCAATGAAACCCGCTCAACGGGAATCTCCCCGAGTTCGATCCGTTCAAACTCGAGCATGCGTTTAAAGTTGGCGGCGTGTTCTTCAGGCGTCTCGGCAGCCAGTTCTTCGTAGCGCTCAGTCGGCAACCACGAATTGTCGAGGTCCGCATCGGAGACCTCAATATGCTCGGCCAACAACCAGGCATCCGCGACACTCAACGTTTCGGAAAGGTCAGCGCTTTCAAAAAACTCCGCGGCAGCGCCTTTCCCGCGCGCGCGGAGTTCCTGAGCGATCTGTTGAGCTCCGCGCTCTTTTTCAAAAAACTCGCGCTTGGTTTCTCGAGCTCTGCGTTCCGCTTCATTGGAACGGTCTGAGTTGGCGAGGATTGCTTCGATAATCGCCGGAAAACGGACGAGCCGGGTTTGGTTAGTGGCAATCAAATCGAGCAGGGAAGCGTCGGAAGTTGATGAAGCGAGATTCGCGACGGCCTGATCCGAGGTGTTCTTATTCAGCAACACGGCCTCATGGATCTTGCGATCGGCGAGAGTGGAAATGGCAACGTAATCGAGCACCGCGGCCGAAGTCGCTTCATTGCTCGCGGCGGTTAGCAAGTCTTCCGGGCTTTGGGAGCTGAGGGTCGACGTAGCCGCCTCGGCGAGCTCGGAGTCATCAGACTCTCGCAGCGCCACCAAAACTTCGAGCAGGTCAGACTGAGGAAGCGGCAGGAGTCCGCTGGCGGCCGCCAGCTTGGCGCGCTGTGGAGCCGAGCCGTTCAGGATGGCCTGGACCACCGGGTTCGTTGATGTCGTGTCACTCATTCGAAACTACAGTCCCGCAGCAAGCCGAAGCTGATCAGCCGGAGTTTAACCTAAATGAGCGAGTTCAGTATAAATTGAAATAGTATTCGAGTTGGACAATCATCGAGACGGGTTGCCCGTTGAATGTGGCGGGTATGAACTCTATCATCCGAGCAGCCCTGATGCTCTGTCCGGTTAAGCCGTGAGGCAGCGATACAATCGGCACGATAGCGCGGACTCTACCGTCCGCGGAAAGGATCGCGCGCAGGAGCACCGTACCCGTCGTCTGCGCCTGGCGCGCTTCTTCCGAATATTGCGGCTCCGGCTTTCTGAGGATCCGCGCTTTGGTTGTCACCTCTTTAGCCGTATAGACTTTTCCGAAGCGTTCCTTCTGACCATCCGTGCTGGAGAGCTCAGCAAAGTCGGCCAGGTAATCTGCTCGTTCGATCCATTCTGACGAAGTCGACTTAGACAAATTGGCGTTGAGTTCAATAAACCGACGTGCACTGGCTGCGGCATCACTCAAAGAGGGGCTGATAGTTTCAAGCACCGTGCGAAATTCGGGACGCGTCGTCATGTCGAGTTGCTTGGTGAGAAGATCTTCTCCCAGTCTCGCTGCTTTCTCATGGGCCTTTCGGGCTTCCTTCGGATCGCCCTTCTGCTCGAAGGCCAGACCAAGATAATGCCAGGCTCTCACATCGCGTTTATTCCGTTTGACGACATTTCGGAGGAGCAGAATTGCTTCCGGAGTTTTCCCTTGTTGCTGCAGACTAATGCCGCGCTCGGTTTCGTCGGTCGCGGGTACATTCTGGGCGAGGCTCTGGCTACCGGCGTTGAACGAGAACGCTGCCAGTATTCCAATGACAATCGCGAACCTGAAATGGCGAGCACCCAACAACTTGAATTTCTCCCCTTCGATCAAAAACTAAAAGTAAAACTCATGGAGCGGAACGTAGGGCGGGCTGGATTTCTTCTTACCTTTTTTGAACTCGTAAGAAAGCGTTGCAAACTGCGACACTGGCTGTCCTTGCCTAACTGCCGGAGCAAACTTAATCTGCCGGGCCGCCTCCATGGCCGCTTCCGT
This sequence comes from Pyrinomonadaceae bacterium, assembly GCA_031366425.1. Lineage (GTDB taxonomy): Bacteria > Acidobacteriota > Blastocatellia > Pyrinomonadales > Pyrinomonadaceae > PSRF01. The sequence goes on from JANLZV010000755.1 coordinate 6,128, forward strand.
CAAGCCGAGTTTTAGCGACTTGATCGGAAAGAGGTATTTCACTGTGCCGTCGGCCGCCAGCACTAGCCGTAGCCTAACCTCGCCCGTGATGCCGGCAGCGCGTGCTTCGTCGGGATAAACTGCGGAAGGAGATTCCAGCAGGCGAGCTCGCTGTTTTACTTCGCCGGCACCGAAGACGCTGCGCGCTTGCGGCGGCCCGACGGGAACGGCATAAACGGCGAGCGTGTCGCGCAGCTCGCGCCACATCGCAGCTTCCCGAGGATTAAGCTTCAGAATTTCGTCGACAGTTGCGCCAGCCTCCGAAAACCGCTTGGCCAGTTCGTCCTGCCAGAGGCGCACGCGCTCGCGAGCGTCGAGGGGGAATACTTGTTTCCCTGGACTGTTGGCAAACTGTTCGAGGATAGCGTTGTACTGTGTTCGAGCTTTTGCTTCCAGTTGGTCCAGAGACGTTTGCTGTGCCGCTGTGGTAGACGACGAGCCGCTCAGTGAGAACAGGAACAGCACCAGGAGCGCGGGAAGGAAACTATTAAATCTAGTCCTTCGCATAATCGAAATCCTCAAGGTTAACTAAACTCCATGACACTTCTTATACTTTTTCCCGGAGCCGCAGGGGCAGGGTTCGTTGCGCCCGACTTTCGGCTGATCGCGCACCACGGTCTTCGTTTTGCCGGCTTCTTCACCAGCCGCCGCAGCGCCTTCGTTTGGCCCGGTGAAGGTCAGTGAGCTTGAACGGCTGGGCAAACGTCGTTGACGGAGCGCCTCAGGTGGCTCTTCGGAAACAATCTGCAGGTTGAATAGTGATCTGATCGTAGCTGTGTCGATGCGATCGAGCATCTCCTGAAACATGTCGAAGCTCTGTTTCTTATATTCGACTAACGGATCTTTCTGTCCGTAACCCACCAGGCCGATGCCCTGCTTGAGGTGGTCAAGCGACAGCAAGTGGTCCTTCCACTGCGCGTCGATGATGTTGAGCATGATGATGCGCTCGTAAGTCCGCATCGCTTCCGGTCCAATTTGTTGTTCCTTGACAGCGTATTGGACCTTTAGTTTTTCCCAAACGAGATCGGCAATTTCGTCTGACGCGAGATTTTGAAAGTTGATGTTTTCCTTTTCGGCGTCGAAGTCGTAGATGGTCTTGAGTTGAATTTTGTAGTTTTCAACGTCCCAATCGTCGGGGGAAACCTCGGGGTTCAAATACTGCTTCGTCAAATCCGAGAGCAGATCGTAGCCCACGCCTCCGCCGCTGCCTTCCTTCACGCGTTCCGCGGCCGGCGGCGGATCGCCCATCAGGTATTCGCGCTGATCAGGTTCTTCCATCAGTTGCCGGCGCAAGCCGTAAATCGTTTCACGCTGCTTGTTCATGACATCGTCATACTCGAGCAGGTGTTTGCGAGATTCGAAGTTCCGACCTTCAACTGATTTCTGCGCCGATTCAATTCGCTTCGAGACCATCTTTGACTCGATGGCCACGCCCTCTTCCATACCGAGCCGCTGCATCAGGGCCTTAACTTTGTCGCCCGCGAAGATGCGCATCAGATCATCTTCGAGCGAAAGGAAAAATCGCGACGAGCCGGGATCGCCCTGGCGGCCGGCGCGACCTCAACTGATTATCAATGCGGCGCGATTCGTGTCGTTCAGTACCCAAAATGTGGAGCCCGCCGATTTCAACCACTTCCTTGTGCTCGTCTTCCACAATCCGCTTGGCCCGCGCAAAAGCCTGGCTCCACTGTTCCTCGGTGGCCTCATCGGGATCCACTTCTTCTTTCTTGAGAAACTCGCGCGCCATAAAATCCGGATTGCCGCCGAGCAAAATGTCCGTGCCGCGACCGGCCATGTTGGTGGCGATCGTGACCGCGCCCTTGCGTCCGGCCTGGGCCACGATCTCCGCTTCACGTTCGTGATACTTCGCGTTTAGGACGTTATGCGGCACTGACTCGCGCTGCAGCCGGCTAGCGATCAGTTCAGAGTTTTCGACTGAAACGGTACCTACCAGGGTCGGTTGGCCGCGATCGTAGCAGTCCTTGATCTCTTCCACTACGGCGTCCCATTTTTCCGGTAGCGTGCGATAGATCATGTCGGAGAAGTCCGTGCGGACCATCGGCATGTGTGTCGGGATCACCATCACGTCAAGCTTATAGGTAGACTGAAACTCCGCCGCCTCAGTCTCGGCGGTACCGGTCATTCCAGAAAGCTTTTCGTAGAGACGGAAATAGTTCTGCAAGGTGATGGTCGCGAGAGTTTGGTTCTCTTTCTCGATCTTCACGCCTTCCTTGGCCTCGACCGCCTGATGCAATCCGTCGGACCAACGACGGCCCTTCATCAAACGGCCGGTGAAATCGTCAACGATAATCACTTCGCCATCCTGGACCACGTATTGGTGATCGAGGCGATAAAGCGTGTGCGCCTTCAATGCCTGCTCCACGCAATGAAGCAGTTCCATGTTTGACGGATCGTAAAGATTTCCCACCGCGAGCAGGCGCTCGGCTTTGTCTACGCCATCTTCAGTTAACACCGCGGTGTGCGCGCGTTCGTCCACGAGATACTCGCCGGTCTTGACGCCGTCGACCTCCTCGCCTTTCTTTAGCTGCGGAATGATCTGATCGGCCTTGTAGTACTTGTCGGTGGCTTCATCGGAGGGTCCGGAAATAATCAACGGCGTGCGGGCTTCGTCGATCAGAATCGAATCCACTTCATCCACGACTGCGAAATAGTGGCCGCGCTGAACACAGGTCGCGAGGTCAAACTTCATGTTGTCGCGGAGGTAATCAAACCCGAATTCGTTGTTGGTGCCGTAAGTGATGTCGCCCGCATAGGCCGTCTGCCGTTCAAAGTCGTCCATGTCGTTTTGAATACAACCGACTTCAAGACCGAGGAACCGATGAATTTGGCCCATCCACTCCGCATCTCGCGAGGCGAGATAATCGTTGACGGTGATCACGTGCACGCCGCCGCGTCCGGTCAAGGCATTCAGATAGGCGGGTAACGTGGCCACGAGCGTTTTACCTTCGCCCGTCCGCATCTCGGCGATCCGGCCCTGGTGCAACACGATGCCGCCGATTAACTGGACGTCGAAATGCCGCATGCCGGTAGTGCGCACACTCGCTTCCCTGACAATCGCAAAGGCCTCTGGAAGAATCTCGTCGAGCGCCTCGCGTTCCAGCCGTTTTCGATCTTCTTTATCGCGCGCATCCTTCACCGCGACCTGGAGTTGGGCTTTAAACTCGGCGGTGCGCTGGCGAAGTTGATCGTCTGACAGTTTCTTGATCGAAGGCTCGAGCGCATTAATCTGCTCAACAATTGGTTGAATGGATTTTAGAAAACGCTGGTTGCTGCTGCCGAATACTTTGGTTAGGAATTTATCGAAGCTCATAATCGTTGTCTTAATTTAAAGTTTGCGGAAATCGCCGGACATTTCGTCGCTTTTAATAGTTTGCCGAGCGATTTTAGTTGAGCGTGGGGAGGCAGGCAAGCCAGCCTGTTTGGGATCTTCAAACGCGATCCGATTGTGATTCGACGATTGCGCCTTGAACCGGTCGAGCATTGCCGTATTTCTCCTGGTATTGGTGAAAGTATTGTTTCGTCGCTGGAATTCATTTGATCTGGCCCGGGGGCAACCGAAGGCGAAACTTAAGAGGGTTCGCGGTCAGGCTAAACCACTTACGAGGGCAATTGCTTTTTTATCAAATCAACGATTGGCTGGCGAGGCATCGTAAGATTAAATCTGAGTTTTTTTCCGTCCTGCGAGGCGCTGGTATTCTTGAGCAGCATCTCTTCGTCTTTTCCTTCACGCGACTTGGCGCCGGCGGCCAAGAGGATATTGAAAGCCTTCGACAACCGGCCGGCGCTGACAACCGAAGACGTGTCTGATTCAACTGTTGCGATGACTTCGCTTTGGTCCTGCTTCAAGGTGAAGATTACTTTCGTGCCCGGATTATCCTCGTTAATCTTCTTCAGATAAACCAGAAAGCCACTGTCGTTGAGAGCGGCGATCATGCGTCCCGCCAGTTCCACGAGGATGGGATCGCCTTCCTTCCGGGTAAACTTTGGGTTCTTCAGTTTTCCGTGCTCGTCAAGCTCTGCCTCGATCACGATCTCGAAGGGCTGATCAAAATCCAACTTGCCGAGGTTCTTTAATTTCACGGCTTCGATCGCAATGTCCTTCAAAGGCTGCTTATTTATTTCGCCTTCCTTAGGCAGCTCAATATTATTTTTCTTCGCAGACGCTTCGAGCTCGAGTTGCGCTTCTTCCGTCGTTTGCTTGTCGCCACTCTTCGCCGGGCTGGGACTCGGTTTGGCCTGGGCCATTTTTTGACTGGGCGAACCGCTTGCTACGGGCGCGGGCGAACTTGCGGGCTTCAGGCTGGGGCCGGGGCTCGGAGTAATCTCAGGCGCGGGCGAAGGCGTCGCCGCCGCGGGGAACATCTCAGGTTGAACCGGAGGCGGCTGATACCCTGGATTTGACTGCGCGATTATTTGGGCGGCTGAGAGCGCGGGAGGCGGCTCAATTCCCATCTGCGCGTCGAGGGAGAAGTAGCCGTCGGGGTAACGGAATTTTCCACTGGTCAACTCAACCATGTGGACGTCGTCGCCGATCTCCGTTCGCTCGTAGGGTTTGTCGACAAAACTCGTATCAGAAAAAAGTACAGCGATACTGAAGGCATCGCGTAGTCCGGGAATGTATGCGACGCAAGCGAGGACCAAAATATGGACCGCCAACGAGCCGCCCAGCAATTTCAGAATTACTTCCCAGTGCGAATCTCGATTAACTTCAAAGTTCTTAAACAGTTCCGCCATTTTCAGATCAAACGTCCCTTAAAAAATAATGTTCCCTGCGGCTAACAGTCTTAGACGCAC
>JANLZV010000757.1:0-3986 GCA_031366425.1 Pyrinomonadaceae bacterium
CTACGGAAGAAGATATCGCCGCGTTTGTGAGGCTGGTCAAAAAGATCATCAAGTGAGTTTTGCTAGCGCGCTGCTGTCAGTCTAAAAGAAATTTCAGCAAGCTTCGGGCCGAAGCGATCCCCGTGATGCGATGATCCTCGACATCTCCGATAGCCGCTGACCGGCGCATGTCCATCGAGAGTTGTTCCAGACGCAACCGTTCGCGTTCCTCAGAAATATCCAACTTCTCTTTTTCCCGGGAATGCTGTAGTCCACCACCGCGGATAAACTCAATAATCCGGCTGATTTCGTTGCGGTCGAACCAACTTCCATGCCGCTTGCAGACGTCCACGATGACTCCGGAGCAACGCGCAAAATTCATTCGATTCATCAGTTGTGAACAATCAGGACACGGGACATATTTCACTTTGCTCACTTCCGTTGACGCCGCAGCCGTGACGGCGTTTCCCAGGACCGCCGACTGCTGCTCCCGGTCGGCGCAAATTTTTTCAAACGATCCGACGTCGACCCAAAGGCCTTCACACCGAGGGCATTCGTTGAGATTCGTCTTCCCCAGTTCGAGCGGATTCAGTTTAATCCGACAGCGTGGACATTGCCGCAAAATTCCTTCGGCGCTTTCGGGCGCCACTGCCGCCGCGCCGCACCGCGGGCAATGTTTGCTTCCTCGAAACATCAAGCCGAAGCACGATGGACAGGAAATTGTGGCGAGCCGCGAATTACAAAACTGGCAGAACGAAGCCTCGCTCGAAATCGCGGCGCCACAATTTGGACAGTGAACAGTTTCAGCTTGCATTCAGCGAATCTTAACAGTTGAGTGAGAAGGTAGACTAGAAGTTGAACGCTGTGCGATGCTCGTGCGCGCCCTTCGTCACCCAAAACTATCCGCAAGAGTCTGCACACACAAATGAGCTACGTGCTTGATAACGAATCCGAGGCAATCGAGCCTCTGTCTGATCTCAGTTCCATAATGTTGGGCACGGAATCCAATCGCGCAATTCTGTTAGCGCTGGACATTGGGACGTCCGGCGTCCGGGCTGCTCTCTTCAATGCGAACGGCGACGAGGTCTCCGTTCCAAGTGTCAGGACACGACACGGCGTCGTTGATTTCTCGACAGCGGATGCGTCCGCCCTGCTGGGAGTAGTTGCCGGGACAATCGATGCACTACTCGAAGACGTACACCTCCTGAAGATCACGTCACGCATCGAGCTAATCGCGGTTTCCTGCTTCTGGCACAGTCTGGTTGGAATAGACAAAGCGGGACGCGCCACCACTCAGGTTCTTGGTTGGGCCGACAATCGCGCCGCAGACGCGGCCGCGCTGCTTCGCGCGAGGCTGGATGAGGCCGAAGTCCACGCGCGCACTGGCTGCCGGCTGCACCAAAGCTATTGGCCCGCCAAGATTGTCCGACTACGAGATGACGAGCCGCACGCGTTTGGCGCGACCTGGAAGTGGCTCTCGTTTGCCGAGTATCTGGCGTTCCACCTGTTTGGCGAATGTGCTGTCAGCATTTCCATGGCCTCCGGGACCGGACTGTTGAATCAGCGATCATGCGAATGGGATCGAGAGATGTTGGAGGCCCTCGAGCTTCGGGTCGAGAGTTTGCCTGAAATCGCGCCGGCTGAAAAAACTTTTCGCGGGTTAACGGCAGACTACGCCGCGCGCTGGCCCCAGTTGAGCGAAGCGCGCATGCTGCCAGGAATTGGTGATGGGGCGGCAAACAGCATCGGTGCGGGATGTACTAGCAAAGAAAAACTCGCCTTGATGATCGGCACTTCCGGCGCAATGCGAATGATCTACGAAGGCGAGCCGCTCAGCGCAATTCCACCTGAGCTCTGGTCTTACCGCGTAGATCGAAAACGTCTGATTATTGGTGGAGCGCTATCGGATGGCGGCGGCTTGTGCGACGCGCTAAGGGCGTCTTTGCTGCCGGGGATCGACAACGACTCAATTGAAAGTGGATTGGCAAATCTGGAACCCGACAACCACGGCCTGACTGTGTTGCCTTTCTGGGCAGGTGAGCGCAGCACGGGTTGGAACCTTAACGCGCGGGGCGCGATTCTTGGGTTGAATCTAAAAACTACTCCGCTTGAAGTTCTTCGTGCGGTGATGGAGGCGATCGCGTACCGGTTTGCCTTGCTTGCTCGCGCGCTTGATCCGATAGCTGGTGGCGCGAGAATTATCGCTTCCGGAAATGCGCTCCACTCGTCTCCTACCTGGTTGCAGATCCTGGCCGACGTTCTTGGCCGCGAAGTGAGCTTAAGCGAAACAGCCGAAGCCTCTTTGCGCGGCGCGGCCTTGCTTGCGCTGGAATCGATGGGCAAAATACCTGATATAAGTTTTCAACCGGAGATGGTTCCAGTTTTGTTAATTGCGGAACCCAGCCGCGAGCACCACGGTATCTATCAGGCGGGCCTCGAGCGGCAGCAGCGAATGTATGAACGCGTAATAAATTGCAGCGACAGGACGGTAAAATGAGCGCCACAGTGATACAGGAAAACAGCAACCCAACGCCCGATTTGGATCAGCTTTGCATCAACACGATTCGCGCTCTTTCATTGGATGCAATTCAGAAGGCTGAATCGGGACACCCCGGTTTGCCTTTGGGTGCGGCGCCGATGGCGTATGTGCTGTGGACGCGCTTCATGCGTCACAACCCGCTGAACCCGAAGTGGGAAAACCGCGATCGCTTTCTGTTGTCAGCAGGTCATGGATCGATGTTGCTTTACTCACTGCTGCATCTCACCGGTTACGATCTTTCGCTCGATGAAATAAAAAACTTTCGCCAGTTTGGTTCGAAAACCCCGGGTCATCCAGAGTATGGACTGACTCCTGGAGTGGAAATCACCACTGGTCCTTTGGGCCAGGGCTTCGCAAACGGCGTCGGCATGGCGATGGGCGCGGCGCACCTCGGCGCAAAGTTTAACCGCGAAGGTTTTCCGCTCATCGATCACCACATCTACGCGATCGTCTCCGATGGCGATTTGATGGAAGGCGTGGCGGCGGAGGCGGCCTCGCTCGCCGGCCATCTCAAACTCGGCAAACTGATCTATCTCTACGACGATAACCACGTAACGATCGAGGGCTTTACGAGTCTCGCTTTCAGCGAAGATGTGCCGCGGCGTTTCGAGTCGTATGGTTGGCACACGTTGACCGTTTCCGACGGCAACGATCTGGAGGCGATTGACGCGGCGATCCGTGAAGCGCAAGCAGTGTTGGACAAACCTTCGCTGATTTCAGTGAAGACTGTTATCGGGTTCGGCATGCCTACCCAGGGCACCCGCAAAGCGCACAGCGATGCGCCTGGCGCTGATGCTGTAAAAGAAACGAAGCGACATCTGGGTTGGCCCGAAGATCAGCAGTTTTTCATTCCTGACGAAGCGTTGGCCCACTTCCGCGAAGCTGTGACGAAAGGCAGCGAACGCGAAAGCGCATGGAAAACGTTGGTGGAAAAATACGAAGCCACTCACGCCGAACTCGGAACTGAGTGGCGCGCCACGGTGAAAGGCGAGCTGCCCGAGGATTGGGAAACGCATTTGCCCGACTTCAAAGACGGGAAGGCGATAGCGACGCGAGTTGCCAGCGGCGAAGTAATCAATGCCCTGGCGCCTTACCTGCCGATGTTGATCGGCGGCTCGGCTGATCTTGGAGTCTCCAATAACACTGACATTAAAGAAGGCGGCGATTTCGAAGCTGGTTCTTACGACGGGCGGATAATTCATTTTGGCGTACGCGAGCACGCGATGGGATCCACTCTGACGGGGATTTCTCTAAACGGCGGTTTGATTCCCTACGGCGGCACGTTTCTTACGTTTTCCGATTACATGCGTCCCGCGATCCGACTGGCAGCGTTATCAGAAGTGCAGGTCATTTACGTTTTCACTCACGATTCCATCGGCCTCGGTGAAGATGGACCAACTCATCAACCAATCGAACACATTGCCGCGTTGCGCGCCATTCCAAATTTGTTCGTGATTCGGCCGGCGGA
>JANLZV010000074.1:0-2936 GCA_031366425.1 Pyrinomonadaceae bacterium
GAGCAACACCGAGGATTTCCCCCGGACATTCTTACTATTTTGGAAAGGTGCGAAAGATGGAGCACGCTTCAAGGCCTGGGCCCGCGATAAGCAGTTCCACACGAATGTCTGGTACAGCGCCTACCCGTCGTTGACCGTCGAAACCATCGACAATAACAGTGCCATCCGCGAAGAGTTGTTCACGTCGTCAGACGAAAATGCGGCGCGTGAATGGGTGTGGCGTTTCTAACGAAGAACCGCAAGCTAAGGAGGAGACTCGTGGCGGAACTGAAACCAGAAGCTATGAAAGAGATCCAGGGCTTCGTTATGAGCGGCTACGCTCACCTGCCTTGTGTGAGCTACATGATGTTGCGCGTTACCGATGCCGCAGCAGCACGCCGCTGGCTCGGGAACCTCGCTTCCGAGGTGACGACAAGCGAGGGTAAACAGAACACCTCCTGTCTGAACGTTGCCTTCACGCACCATGGCCTGGCGCAACTCGGCTTGGAAGAGTCAGCACTCGTCAGTTTCTCCCGACCGTTCATCGAAGGGATGGCGACACCTCACCGCTCGCGAATTCTCGGCGATAACGATGACAACGCCCCGGAAAAATGGGATTGGGGCGGCGACGATAAGTCCGAACCCATCGACATTCTGCTGCTGCTTTTTGGAAAGGACGAACCAACGCTCGACTCGGTGGTGAGTCAGCACCAGGCTAACTTCGCTTCCGGTGGGGTTACCAAAGTGCGGGCACTTGGAGCCGGACGACAACCAGATATCCACGAGCACTTCGGATTTGCCGACGGCATGGGGCAACCAGCAATTGAAGGCACCTTCCAGACCGATAAGGCCCCGGCGAGAAATGTGATCAAGGCAGGCGAGATCCTGCTCGGCTACATCAACGATTATGGCAAGCCGGCAGATAGTCCCACAGTGAGTCTGGCGAGCGATCGCAGCGGCCTGCTGTCGGAACCCCCGCCAACTAACGGAAGCACCAGCGCGCAATTCCCAACTCGTGATCTGGGGCGCAATGGCACCTATGTCGTCTTCCGTCAGTTGGCCCAGCACGTCGCCAGGTTCTGCCACTTCCTCGATGAAGCAACGCGTCAACCCGACGGCCAGTTGGATCCAACGGCAAGTATCAGGTTGGCGGCTAAGTTTGTAGGACGCTTGCAAAATGGAACTCCGCTGGTCATGTCGCCTAACGCAGAAAACCCGGATCTCGAGAAAGAGGATGATTTCGGCTATCGCGACACTGACGAGCGCGGTTTTAAATGTCCCATCGGTTCACACATCCGGCGTTCCAATCCGCGCGACTCGCTCGGTCCCACTGCCGCCAAGGCCCAGGCCACAGCGAATCGCCACCGAATTTTGCGGCGCGGACGCTCCTATGGAATTCGGCCGGAGGATCGGCGCGTCGAAGACCACGTCGATCGCGGACTACACTTCCTGTGTCTCAACAGCGATATCGAGAGACAGTTCGAATTCGTTCAGCAGACGTGGTGTAACAATCCGGTCTTTGGTGGGCTCAACGGCGAAGTTGATCCGCTCGTTGGAAACTTAACCAGGGGCGATGAAATATTTACTATACCCGCCGATCCACTACGCGCTCGGGCCCATAACCTGGAACGCTTTGTGACCGTCAAAGGCGGGGCCTACTTCTTCTTGCCCAGCATGAGTGCGCTACGTTATCTCGCCAGCTTGTAAGCCCTCGATATCTTCATAGGAACAGAGGTATCCCGCACACCTTGACGATGAGGGATAACCCTAGGTTCTCGTCGTTGTATAGAGGGGGGCTGAGAGATTGAAAGCGAGAAATTTTGGTGGAGCCGAGGGGGATCGAACCCCTGACCTCATGACTGCCAGTCATGCGCTCTCCCAGCTGAGCTACGGCCCCCTTTAGAAAGATATCGGAATCGTAAATTCTTGATGCAGAGTAGCCTAGCGTTCCAAAGCGGGTCAAGCCACCGCTTGATTTTGCGTCATTGCGTTTACCCTTGTGGCCAAATTGTGGCCAGGAACGCCTAACACTCGACACCCGGGACGACTTGCAACTGGCGTACTTCGCTGGATACGCCATCTGGACCTATTTGAATACGCCGTTTCTCTTTGCTCTTCCCGGTGTTGTGACGGAAGAAATTGAGCCCCTCGTCTGACTTCCTTTCAGGGTCCGAACCGCCGCCGATATTCGGTCGATGAGATAAAGGCTTTGACCATCTCAGCGTTGATGAAGTTGCCGTTGAATTGGTTCAGCTTGTTCAGCCAGAAGTTAAAGCCCGTAAAGTTTCCATCAGGCGGATCATTCGGGTTCCTTCTTAAGTAGCCGAGGTATTCCATCTGCACAAAGCTGGGATTGAACTCGCGCTGTTGGAAAGTGGTGTTCTGTGTGACGCGTAGCAACACCCGGCCTCGCGCTCCGGGGTCGGCGGCCGTCGCGGCGCCGCCGAATTCGGCAACGGCATTGTTTCGTTCGGTCGTGCTCGGCGCGATTGCCGCGTGCAGGTAAAGCTTGTCTACGTACTGACCGGGCGTGTCGGTCGTCGGATAGAGGCCGACATATTCCGCGCGCGTGACAAAGTCGTTCAGGAACGCGGTTCGATTTGCATCCAGTTGCGCCTGCGCGCCTGGCTGTCCAAAGATCACACCGCGTTGCACTGCCTGCGTGTCGCGTTCAAACTCCACGAAGGCCGGCATGTTGTTGGTCGCTGGGCGGTCGAGCGCCGCAACATAAGAATTCCGCACCAGCCCGCCGGACTGCTGGAACTCAATGGACAGGAAGAATGCGGCCGAGACGTTAATGCGCTTGACCTCGATGCACTGCGCATTCGCACCGCAGGAATTAATCTCGTTGGTCCAGAAGGCTAGTCCGCTCGCGTCCGGTTCGCGGTTCAGGAAATCGTGGTAGTGCTGGCGGACAAAAATGGTGGTGTCGTCGATGGCGTTGGGCGGCGCCGCTA
>JANLZV010000089.1:0-6460 GCA_031366425.1 Pyrinomonadaceae bacterium
CGCCCTGCGTGACGCCCGTTGACGAATACTCGCCCACGATCATCTTGTGATATATTGCGGAGCCTGCAAGCATTAACCGAACATCTCGCATAAGGATCATGATTAATGTCCGGACATTCCAAGTGGCATAGTATCAAGCACAAAAAAGGCGCGCTCGATGCCAAGCGCGGAAAACTTTTTACGAAGTTCATCAAGGAAATTACCGTAGCCGCGCGCTCGGGCGGCGCCGATCCCGACGGTAACGCGCGCCTGCGAAAAGCCATTCTCGACGCCAAAGCGGGAAACATGCCCAACGAAACTATCGAACGTGCCGTGCGCAAAGGCACTGGCGAAGAAGAGGGTGTGAACTACGAAGAAATAACCTACGAAGGTTATGGACCGGGCGGAGTGGCTTTGTTAATTGAGTCGATGACTGACAATCGCAATCGCACGGTTGCGGAAATTCGTCACGCGTTTTCCAAGAATGGCGGCAACCTCGCCGCCGCGGGTGCGGTCGCGTGGATGTTTGAGAAGAAGGGCTACATCGTAGTCGCGAAAAGCGAGAAATCTGAGGAAGAGTTGTTTGAGATTGTGACTGACGCGGGCGCTGAAGACCTGCGCGACGACGGAGACAATTTCGAAGTGATCACTTCACCCGCAGACTTTGACTCGGTGCTTGAAGCGGTTAAGAAAGCCGGCGTTGAGCCTCAGGTTGCTGAAGTGGAGATGGTACCGAACGAGTATAAAAAGCTTGAAGGGTCGGAAGCCAAACAGATGCTCAAGCTAATGGAAGTGCTTGAAGATCACGACGACGTGCAAAAAGTTTCCGCCAATTTTGACATCAGCGATGCCGACATGGCCGCCGCGTAGACAGAACCATAAGCAGTAGGCAGACGGCAGTAGCCTGGTTAACCGCTTACGCGGTGAAGAAACTGCCTACTGCTTAGTGCTTTCTGCCTTCTGTTCTTCCAGGTTGCTGTTTGCCGGTCCCTGAAACACTTTCCCTTTCGCGTCAAAACGCGAGCCGTGACACGGGCAGTCCCAGGTGTTTTCCATCGTATTCCAGTTAACTATGCAACCGAGATGAGGGCACACTGCCGAGCGTTCGCAAACCTCGCCTTTTGGATCCTTGTAGACGGCGACCTTATGCAACCCGCGCGCGATGACTGCGCCTGAGCCGCGCTTGATCTCGTCGCTTGATTTCACGTCACCACCCAGCACCAGGTCCGCATACTGCCGGGCGACATTCAAGTTCTCTTTGAGAAAGTCTGGCAGGGAACGCAAGGTAATGCGGGACGGATCGTAGAGAGACTCCCAGGGATTTTTTCTTCCCATGATCAGATCGCACAAGAGAATTCCGGCAATAGTTCCGTGTGTCATGCCGTTGCCTGAATCACCCGTAGCGATGAAAACGTTTTTCTCGTCAGAGGGATTGCGGCCGATGAAGGCGAGACCGTCAACCGGTTCCATCACTTCTCCCGACCATCTATACTCAATTGCTTCAACCATCGGAAAACGATGACGCGTCCAGCGTTCGAGCGCGGCAAAGCGTTTATTGGCATCGTCTTCCTGCCCGGTTTTGTGATCTTCGCCGCCGACAATTAAGAGGTCGTAGGCGTCGTCGCCTTTGCCCACCGTTTCAATCCGAATGTAGTGGTATGGATCGGGCGTGTCCCAATAGAGGCCGCGGGTAACTGAACCCAGAGGAATGCGGGCGCCGATTACGTAAGATTGATATGCGGCCTGCTTGGTGTGAATTGAGAGCCGATCGTTAACCGGCGTGTTAGTGGCTACTACCACAGCTCCGGCCGTAACTACTCCGCCCCCGCTGGTATCGATACGCGCCTGCTTGCCGCCTTCGATTTCGGTCGCATGAGTGTGGGTAAAGATGCGCCCGCCATTTGCTTCGATCGCCTTCGCGAGTCCGGCGAGATACTTCAATGGATGAAACTGGGCCTGATGCGGAAACCGCAACGCTGGCCCAGTGTCGTAAGAATCCCAGGGCACGCGTTCCACTTTTTCAATGTCAGTCAACCCTGCTTTGTGTACGGCTACCAATTCATCGTCGAGAATTTTTGACGATTCGCGTGGCGGCGTGAAGAGATAACCATCGAGCCGCTCAAACTCGCATTTGATCTTTTCCTGCGCGACGATAGCTTCGATGGCGTTGATTGCGGCACTGTGGCTTTCCGCCGCTAACCGGGCGCCATCTTCGCCGTGAAGTCGTTCGAGTTCGAAGTAGCGGTCGTCGAGGGCCGTGACCAAATGCGCGGTAGTTCTCCCGGTCATGCCTCCCCCGATTGGACCGTCGTCAAGCACAACTACCGACTTACCTTCGCGCGAAAGAAAATAGGCGGTAGTCATTCCAGCGATGCCCGCCCCGACTATGCACACATCGGCGGTGATTCTGTCGGTGAGAGGAACCTCGTCCGCTAGTTTGCTGGTGTCCATCCAGACTGATCGACTTTGCTCAAAGCTCTTTTTCATCTTGAATCCTTCGACTCTTGCTCTGTAGGTATACGGTACGCACGATGCAACACGATGTCTCTTTCAAGACAGTTTGTGCGTTAATGCCAAGTTATTCAGACTCGATTCTCCTTTAAGCAATCACAACACCAAACCTTTGATCACCCGAGCCATCAAGTCATGCGAGCCAGGTAATCACTTAGCTCTTGATACATCGCATCGAAGGAGTTAGCGCAGTACAGGATTGGTTGAAACGAGGTGGGATCGTATTCCTGGCGCGATGCTGCTTCCAGATCCAGCGGACGCAAGTCGGCGCCGTGCATTTTTTGTAGTTCGCCCGCAGACGACAGCAGCCCGGTTCCGTAGGCTTTGACTCTCCCCTCTTCACGCAGCACGCCGAATTCGATCGTGAACCAGTAAACCCGCGATAAGCGTTCGAAGGCCTCATCGGAGCGAGTGCGCCTCACAACACTCCCTACCAGGCGGTTCAATTCGGCGAGGCGTTGGCTGGCGAGCGTAACTGCATGGCCCAGCAATTCGTGAACGACATCGGGCTCGGGAGTGTAGAGAGGTGTGGAGTGGTGACGGATGTACTGAGTGCACAAGAAGACGCCATCGGCCAGAGACTCCAGAAAGACGCGCGGTCTCACCAGGCCGGCAACCGGCTCCAGTCGAAAGCCGCTGATTGACTCGACCCTGGCCGACACCACGCTAAGCTGAGGGATACGATCATGCGGCAGATTCAGTCTCTCGATGCAGCCGAGATATTCAGCACAAGCGTGGCGAAGGTGAGCTGGGCCCACGGCGCCATTGATGATGCGCCAAAGTTCGTGCTCCTGATTCGTGTAAGGGGCATCAGGAATTCTGTTACCGGGTTTGTAATCCATGGCGATGCTGGCAATCGAGTTGCGGCGTTGCCGGTAGGCAGCGTCGCGAAAGCCCGGATGATCGGGGTCCAGTTGGACCATCTGATTGCACTGGGACAATTCGTCAGCGCAGAGTGTATCGACCGCATCGGGTTTATCGTCGGTTACCAGACGCATGTCGCCGTGGTCGAGCAATGGCGTTTCACGATTTACGTTGGGCATGTTTGGTTCTCACTTTCATTGCTGTGCGCCGAATGCCATAGAAGGGCCACACGGCAAAAAAAAACCGGCCACGGTCGCTTCCTCTCGGAAGAACAGTGGCCGGTTTCGAACTTTGTCTAAAATAACGCTACATGACGATCACGCGCCGACAACCCTCGCCGCCCCCTTTCCTCCTCGAGGAAGTGCGGTAATAAGCGTAGTAATTCAGATTGTCTATCTGTTTATTCATTGGTTAAGCACACTTGGCGTTCTGATGCGTCGCGCCAAGAAATTAGACGCTCTGAGTTTTTCTGTCAAGGCCGCTTTGTTAATCAGATCATTTGAAGGCTTGCTTCGCTGGTCAGCGGGTGCTCATGAAATCAAATAAAGCGTCGGGTAACACGTCTCTTGGTGCAGTCTCGTGCGACTTCGTGGCTCCGCTTTCGTTATCGCGGGGAATAGGATATAAAGACTTCGCAAGGCAACCTATGTCTATGAAGTTATCAATGACCCAACAAACTCAGCACACCGAAAATCATCTCTGGTATTGGCGTGGCAGCGTGTCTGAGGTTGTTGTGTTTGCGGAGCGACGCGGGAGAGCGTAGCCACGTAATCCAAACATTGCTTCTGAGGCCCGCTGCTTTTGATTCCGATATCAGGCAGCGGGTTTTGTGTTTAGTTGTAACGCAAACTGTTAGTTTGCATGTTGTCGCTCCAGACTGGTCCAAGTTGTGAAAAGTGCAAGGTTCGAAAATAACAGTTACGAGGTAGTGTCGTGCGGAATTTGCAGCCGGCATCATTCGCGGAATTTAAGCGGGAAGCAGAACGCGGCAACGTGGTGCCGGTAGTTCGAACTGTGCCCGGCGACTTACAAACTCCGATGGGTGCGTTTCTCGGCATTGCTCGCGACGCGAAATACAGTTTCCTGCTCGAATCAGTGGAAGGTGGCGAACGAGTAGCGCGTTATTCATTTCTCGGCGCAAGTCCGGAAATGGTGGTGCGCGGTCGCGGCGATCAGACGTTCGTGGAACGTAACGGTCAGATGGAAGTCTTTGATGTTAGAGCGCCGGAATTTCTTCGTGAACACTTCGCCTCCAGAAAGTTGGCACAACGACCAGGCCTCCCGCCATTCACTGGCGGCGTCGTGGGTTACCTCGCGTATTCGGCTGCCGGCTGGTTTGAGTCAAAGCTGGAAAAAGGTTTTGCTGGCGGACTTTCCGACGATGCTGTCTGGATGTTTTTTCCATCGGTGATCGCATTTGACAACGTGCATCAAAAAATCGAAATCACGTCGATTGTTTTTACCGAGGCAGCCAGTGGCGGCGATGCAGGGTTAAAGAAATTGTATGACGACGCGGTTGCGGAAACTGGCCGACTGGAAAAGGCGATGACTGTGGCCGCCTCGCCTGGTCCAATATCATCAACCACCAAAGCCGCCGCTAGTTCGTTCGTTTCCGGTTGGTCACAGGATGAATTCGAAAACGCAGTGTTGTCGGTCAAAGAGCGAATAGCCGCCGGCGATTGTTACCAGGTGGTGCTGTCGCAGCGATTTCGCAAGCGCGTGTCAGCCGCGCCCGAGAGTATCTATCGCGCCTTACGCGCCACGAACCCGTCACCTTACATGTATTTGATGCGACTGGATCATGAGTGGGTGATTGGCGCTTCGCCTGAAACACTGGTTAAGTGTCAGGGCTCGCGGCTGGACTATCGCCCGATCGCGGGCACGCGTCCACGCGGTCGCGACGAAGCAGAGGATTTGTTACTCGGCGAGGAGATGCGCGCGGACGCGAAAGAAGTGGCGGAGCATGTGATGCTGGTAGACCTGGGCCGCAATGATCTGGGCCGGGTGGCGTCTTACGGATCAGTGAAGGTGGAAAAGTTGATGACGGTTGAGCGCTATTCGCATGTGCAGCATCTGGTAACGCAGTTGGGCGCTGAACTGCGGCCGCCGCTCGATCGATTCGATGCGCTGGCGTCGTGTTTTCCTGCGGGCACCGTCACTGGTGCGCCCAAGGTGCGCGCCATGGAGATCATTGGTGAACTCGAGCCCGAGCCGCGCGGGGTTTATGCGGGCGCAGTTTTTTATGCGGACTATGCAGACAATCTCGACTCGTGCATTGCGATCCGGACGATCGTCTTGACCGAATCTGGCGAAGCATCAGTGCAGGCAGGCGCGGGAATCGTGGCTGACTCTGTTCCGAGCAGCGAGTTTGAAGAAACGATTAACAAGGCGAAGGCGCTGTTCCGCGCGGTGGAAATGGCCGAAGGCGAACTGTAGCAGACGCTGTAACGCAAACTGTTAGTTTGCGACAAAGAGAATGATCCTCGTTATCGACAACTACGATTCGTTTACTTACAACCTCGTCCAATATTTGGGCGAGCTTGGTGAGTAAATAATCGTGAGACGAAACGACGAGGTCCAGGTCCACGAGATCGAGACGCAACTTCGCCCGGCTCGAATCCTGATCTCACCTGGGCCGGGAACGCCCGATGAAGCCGGCGTCTCGCTTGATGTGATCAGGCGCTTCTCTGGTCGCGTTCCGCTCCTCGGAGTTTGTCTCGGGCACCAGTCGATTGGCCGCGCTTTCGGCGGGCGCGTCGTGCGGGCGCCAGTCCTGATTCATGGCAAGGCGTCTGAGGTTACCCATGATGGAAAGACGATCTACAGTGGTCTCGAGAATAATTTTGCGGCCGGACGTTATCATTCGTTGATTGTGGAGCGCGCGAGTTTGCCGGAATGTTTGGAAGTTTCCGCCGCCACCGCTGACGGGATCATCATGGGGCTGCGACATCGTGAGCATAAAGTTGAGGGGGTGCAGTTTCATCCCGAATCGATCCTGACGCCGGTTGGTAAACAACTTCTCGAAAATTTTCTTCAGCTCTAGTGCGTTCAGGTAGTTAGCGAAAAGGAAACCAGGTTGAGTAACAGCAATCCCACATCGAAGGTT
>JANLZV010000100.1:0-1717 GCA_031366425.1 Pyrinomonadaceae bacterium
CCCCGCTCTCCGCGCTGGAGCAAGCTGATTCGCCTGTAGCTTCGCTGCAACAAAGCAGAGGCCCGACCGTTAGGGAGGGCTCTATCATCCACCTCGGCGCCCGCCCCGACGGTCGGGCTACTGTCCCCACTCGTCGGACTCCTTTCCTGCCCTGTCGGACTCTGCCTCCTACTCGTGGGATAGCTTCTCAGCCTCAACGCCCTACCTGACGGTTGGGCTACTGCCCCCAAGCTCACGCGTCTTCAATCGGCAGTCGATTTCGATTACACTTCAGTCGCCTTTCCAGCCCGTTCATTCAAAAGCCGCAAGATAACAACCAATGCGTACCAAAACCGTCGGCCTGCTTCTAACCATCGCGTTTCTGCTCCAGTCCAATTCGTTTGGGCTCGCGAGCGCACAATCTCCCCCCGTCGGGAACTCTATCCAACGCGAGGCGCAGATTCCCGCGCCCGCAGACGTGCTGGGCTTCACACCCGGCGATGATCGCAAGCTGGCGAGTTGGGATCAGGTGATTAGGTATTTTGAAAGATTAGACGCCGCGAGCGATCGGGTAAAGTTTGAGACGCTCGGCGAGTCGACCATGGGCAAGCCCTTCGTGATGGCCACGATCAGCGCGCCCGAAAACCTGGCACAACTCGATGACTATCGAAATATTCAGGAGTCACTCGCGGATCCCCGCGTGCTAGGCCCGACCCTGGCGGCTCGCGATCGCAAAGCTGCGGAACTAATCACACGCGGCAAAACGATCGTACTGATCACCTGCGGGATCCATTCCAGCGAAGTTGGTTCATATCTTTCGAGCATGCTGATCGCTCATCGTCTCGCCTCATCGATTGAACCCGCGGTGCAGGAAATTCTGCGCAACACCATCGTGCTGCTGGTTCCCTCACTGAATCCCGATGGAGTGGACATCGTCAAGAATTGGTATGACAAAACTTTGGGCACGCCTTATGAAGGAACTAGTCCACCTGAGCTTTATCACAAGTATGTGGGCCATGATAACAATCGCGACTGGTACGCCTTCACCCAGGTTGAAACGCAGATAACCGTCGACAAGATTCACAACGTCTGGCACCCGCAGATCGTTCACGACATACACCAGCAAGGCGAGTTTGGCGCGCGCCTTTTTCTGCCGCCTTACATGCTGCCGGTTGAACCAAATGTGCCGAAGCAAATTGTCGCCGGCTACACCGAACTCGGTAGCTTCATGGCGCGTGAGATGCGCGCGAAAGGTTTCGCCGGGATCACTACAGATTCGACCTACGACGCCTGGACTCCTGCGCGGGCGTATTCCCATTACCACGGCGGCGTGCGAATTCTCTCCGAAACTGCCTCCTGCAAAATTGCCACGCCGATCACGGTTAAATTTGCGGATCTGAAAAAGGACGAAGGCTACGATCCGAAGAAAGAGTCGGCCACGTTTGGTCCACTCTGGCGCGGCGGCGAATGGCACTTGCGCGATATTACAAACTATATGACCACGGGCGCGTTTGCGCTCTTAACGCATGCTGCGAAAACTCGTGAGCAATGGTTGCGTTCCTTCTACCAGATCGGCCAAGAGGCAGTTCGGCCGCGAAGAGTCGGTGAGCTGCATGCCTTTGTAATTCCACCTGCCGATAACATGTGGAGTCTCACTGCGATCCTGGAAAGGGGCGGAGTGTAGGTGGATTACCCAGCCGCGTTCACGGTCAATAAGCGTAGGTATCCGCAAGGCACC
>JANLZV010000488.1:0-7411 GCA_031366425.1 Pyrinomonadaceae bacterium
GTCACCGGAGTAACGCTTAACGCTGCAACTCAGGTCTATATCATCGCTCCTATCCCAGCGCGGACAGTCCTTAAGTCCGGCCAGAGCTTCCCGGCTGGAACGCTCTACACAATCTCGGCGCTCACCACTGCGCCTTTGTCAGCGACCTGGAGCACAACCGCTCCCTCCCCCTTGTCAAACACGACGCGTATTGCCTTCCCGGTAGGAGCGTCTTTGGCTGTCGGTGCTTCCAGCGCGGCGATTAACATGATCGTCACCGTCAACACCGGCATCAACGCCTCCATCCCAATCGATGAGATTGGCGATGCGTTTGGCCAAAACACTGTACTCACTACCATCACCGACCAGTCGGGAGACGTGACTGCCAATAATGGCGACAGCAACGCAAACTTCAATGAAGGCTACGTCGCTGGAGCAGGCCACGGTGTCATTCAACAGACACTGCTATCGCAGCTTGGTTCCGCCTTGTTAGGACCAAATGGCTTCCCCGCGGCAGTTGGACCAACCGACAACAACGACGACTACACCAACAAGTCGACGAACCCGGCGAACATCCCTCCCGGGGGAACTACAACTGCGTCGACCACGCTCGTGTATACCAACACCTTGCAGAACACCGGCAACTCAAACGACGTCTATACGCTGGACGCACCCGTGGTGCCGGCGGGCTTCACTGTTGAAATCTCGACTAACGGCGGAACGTCTTATACGGACGTTAGCAGCGGTGGGTCGACGACTCTGGCCGTGGCCTATGCCGGTTCAGCCAACATCCTCGTGCGGGTTACAGTGCCCGTCGGCAAACTAGTCTTAACCGCGTTCAGTACCACTGTCCGCGCCACTTCGACAGTTACGCCGGCCAGCAGCAACTCCACAATCGACCGTGCCTACACCGGCTTCATTCAGCTCACGAAGACCTTCAGTGTGGCTAACGGTACGGGCGTCGGCGGAGCGACGGATGCGGTTCCAGGCGCGGTAATTACTTACAACATCACCTACACAAATATTTCGAGTTCGAATGGTGATGCCAACTGCGTGAAGTTAACCGCCAGCAACCTCGTCATCAATGAAGACGGTTTGGTGGCGCCAAACAACTGGGGCACGTTTACGATTAACTCCGGCTCACCGAGCGATTCAGGTTCGGGCGTCGTAGCCACAGTCACTGCAACCAGGTACACCGACACGGTGGCCTCGGTGGCTCCGGGCGCGTCGGGCGTCTTCACGTTTAAGCGATCAATCAACTAGTCCAAGGACATCACGTCTTTGCTACGAAGCGACGTGGCAGTTTTCCGGACCTTCCGACCTGAAGACTGACACGTCGCTTCCAAACTTTTCCACGCGCTCCCTACCCTCTCTTCGTGCCGTCGATGCCTGACCTCAAAATCACATTCAGCCGGTTGTTTTCCCTGATCGTCGTGGTAACTCTCTGCGCCTCCCTGGTCCATTCCCGGGCACGTTCCAGCGAAGATACGACACCGTCAGGCACCAGCATCAGCAACCGCGCCGAGGCGACTTACGAAGGTGATCAAGGGACCATCTATAGCACCGTCTCCGAGACCGTGACCTTCACGGTGCAGTCGGTGGCGAGTCTCATGGTCACACCCAAGGAAACTGCGCCCTCGGCCAGCGTGGTACCACAAGAACGAGTCACCCGGATATTCCGCATCTGCAATACCGGAAACGTTGCTAACACTTACACAATCACCAGCACGGACGTCACCGCTCCGGCCAAGTTGGCCAGTCTCTATTTTGACAACGATGCCAGCGGGACACTTACAGTCGGCGACTCACTGATAGAGCTAGGTTCAACTGCATCGCCTTCGGTTGCGGCCGGCTCGTGCCTGAGTTTGCTCGCCCTCATTGATACCAACGACATTGCTTTTAATAGCCTGCTGCGGATCTCTTTGACGGCCCGATCAAATGCCTCAGGCGCAACCAACGGAACCGCCGAGGACGACGGAACCATAATCAATGAAGTTGGGAAAGGGCCGCTGCTCAGTAGTCCAACCAGCATTTCGCTACCTCCGCTCAAAGAGATTAATGGCAGCAGCCAGGCCGTAGTCACCCGCGGTACTCCCTTTAGTTATTCGATCGCCCTTCGCAACAGCGGCGACGTCGCCGCGCGCAATCTTGTGTTAAGTGATGATCTGCCAGCGGGTGTTGAATATGTCGCTGGTTCGCTCCGTCTGGAATACAACGGCAGCAAGGATCTCACCGACGCCGAAGATGGGGATGAAGGTTTTGTGCGCAGCCAACACGTGGAAGTACGGCTTTCTCAGTTGGCGCCCGATCAAGTAGTGAGGCTCAATTTCAAGGCGCAATTGGGAAACAACGCGCCGGCAGCCGCGGGACTCATCAACATGGCCCAGGTCATTGCTGATAACACTCCCTTGACCAAGACCAACACGGTAGTTGTCGTTGCCGATCCTTTCGGGACGGTCTTCGCCGGCCGCGGCGGCGCCAACGCTCCGATTCCCGGGGCAGGACTATCAATATTCACGGACCAGGCGTCGACCATCCGGTTGCCACTCCAGTCCGACCTCGGCTTTGCTCCCAATGTTCAAAATCTAAATCCCTTTTCGAGCGACGCCCTGGGACATTTCAGTTTCGGCTTGAGTCAGTCGCAGGTTGGCACGGGTTCAGCGCCAACCAAATATTACGTGGTGGTCACAGCCGCAGGATTTGTTTCCCGTCTGCTCGAAATCAACGTGCGCACCGGCGAAGCAGGACTTATGTCACTCACCGAACGGGCGTTGGACGGACAACCACTTGCAGTCGCCGGAGGATTTACCCTGATTCGCCAGGAGGTGGCGATTGAAAACCTGGCCGACCTTGCTTTCAACATTCCGATGTTTGAAGAGCATGGACTCGAGATTGCCAAGTCAGTGGACCAGCAACGCGCCGAAATTGGCGACGTGGTTACTTATCGCATTGAAGTGCACAATCCGATGGTTGCGAGCGTGGGAAGTGTCACCGTTCGCGATCGTTTGCCGGAGTCGTTTCATTACGTGCCTGGGACCGCCCATCTGGCGGTCGGCTCGGCCCCGGAACAGCAAATCGATCCTGAAATAGCCGGCCGCGAGTTGATATTCCATCTTGGAGATCTGGCGCCAGGCGCCAGGGCCCGCCTCCTCTACCGGCTTCGCATCGGGGCAAACGCTCGCCAGGGCGAGAGCAAAAACATTGCTTTTGCATCGGGCGCTCTTCCCACCGGGGAAAAAATTGAAACTGACGCGGCGCTCGCTACCGTGCAGGTCGGCGGCGGCGTCTTTTCTACGAGGCAGGTGATCATCGGTCGCGTCTTCGAAGATGTGAATCGTAATGGATCGTTTGACTCGAAAGACAAGCCAGCGGCCGGGGTGCGGCTGTATCTTACGTCCGGGCAGTCTGTGATCACAGACTCGCAAGGTCTGTACAACTTCCCCGCGCTGAGCGATGGTTCCCAAGTGATATCGCTTGATCCTGTGACTATGCCTGCGGGATTGGCCCTCGCGGATGGCGGCTCGATCGCAGGTCGTAGCTGGACTAGATTGCTGCGGACGCCGGTAGGCGGCGGGGCGATGTTGCGGCAGAATTTTGTTCTCGTTCGTGCGATTGATTCCGACTCCGAAAAGTTAGCGTCGGACGATGCGAGTTCAAAGAACGCAAACATGCCGGCTGCGGCACAGACCTACTCGGCGAAATCAAAAGCGTCGCCGGCGCCTTCGCTTAGTTCCGCCTTCGCCGGCAAACAACCAGCGACCAAGGCGTCACCCGCTACTCCAACTGCTGCCGGCACCTACGAATTCAGTTCCGAAGAAACCATCGAACCAGTCGCCACTGGATTTGTCAGAGTGCTGACACCGGCTCCGGGTTCGGTCGTGATGGCGCCCGCATTGGAGTTGGCTGCCCGAGTCGCCCTCAAATCAACGGTCCGGCTGGAAGTGAATGGCGAAAGCATATCGGACAAGAACATTGGCACGAAGCGCCTCGATCAAAAAAATCAAGTGGCTACGTTCACGTTTGTGAGCATCGGACTTCGACCTGGCCCAAACCGCGTCCGCGTCACCCCCATCGGACCTGACGGCACGCCCGGACAATCATCCGAACTTACCGTCGTCGGGCGTGGTCCAATCCAGCGCCTTGAAGTAGTGCCGGATAAGACGGCCATTCATGCGGGTAACCGCGATTCGACGATCATCAGGATTAAGGCGTTTGATAAATGGAACAACCCGGCCAACGATAATCAGATCGGCATCGAGACATCGTTAGGCGAATTAATGCGGGTGGAGAATCAATCGGATGCCGACCTGCTGCTGCCTGGTAAGCTCGTGGCCAGCGCCGATTTGCCCCCCGATGTTGGTCGTCAAACGCAGGACCGCAAGCGTGGTCAACTGGTGATTCCGATGGAGGATGGCGAAGCGTCAGTTAAACTCGTGAGCCCGGCTCAGCCTGGCGAGGCACGTTTGCATGTAGTGGCCGGCAAACTTGAAATGGAGTCGATGGTGCGAATCCTCCCGGAAAATCGGCCCACGATTATGGTGGGACTCGCGGAGATGTCTTTTGGAAATTCGATTCCGGAAGTGAACCTGCGCGGCGAAGAGGGCAACCGGCGCAATCGCCTGAGCTTTTTCTATAGCGGCCGGCTGGGTGAGCAAAGCTCGCTGACGCTTTCTTACGATTCGCAGCGCCCCATCAATCGCACCGGAGGACGCGACCGCCTGTTCCAACTCGATCCGCTCGATCGTGCTTATCCAGTCTTCGGCGACTCGTCTACCCGCTTCGAAGCCGCGCAATCTAATTCGAAGCTCTACGCCCGCCTCGACCACAAGCGCTCCTACGCAATGTTCGGCGATCTGGACGCGGACATGGAAAAGGTTCCGCTCGCCGGCTACACGCGTAAACTCACTGGGGTGAAACTCCATTTGGAGAATTCCGGCGGCGACTTTGTATCCGTGACCGGAGCCAGGCCAGACACTTCGTTTGCGCGCAACATTTTTCCTGCCGGCGGCCTGAGCATAATTCAATTGGGCCACCGGGAAATCTTGCAAGGTTCGGAAACTGTGGCCATCGAAGTGCGCGACCGGCGCAACCCCGAGGTCATCATCTCGCGCGAGTTGCTGACGAGATCGATCGATTACAACCTCGACGCCTTAACCGGCGAGATATTCCTGCTGAGAGTGATTCCTACGTTCGATTCAGGGCTCAACCTTAAACAGATTGTGGTCACTTACGAACACCAGGACACCGGGATGAATTCCAGCGTCTACACCGCGCGCGGCCAAAAGAATTTTGCCGGCTTGGGAATGAAGCTGGGATTCTCGACAGTGGTGCAGCGACAGGAAGCTGCACCCGGATTCCTCGTAGGTGGTTTGGATTTGGAACAAAAACTCCCGCATCGAGGGTTGTTGCGCGTGGCGTGGGCCACGAGTCAAGGCGAGATCAACGGCGGCATCAATGGCGTTGGTGAAGACGCCGACAACTCTCACAACGGACAGGCCTTCAGTCTGGATTTTCATCAACCACTTGGTTTTCGCGAGGGAGTTGTGCGCGCCCGCTATCAGAGCGCCTCCGCCGGTTTTCTCAATCCATTTGGCGCCACCGTGACGCCCGGTTCGCGGCGCGGCGAAGTGTCATTTGACTTTAAGCCGCGACGCGGCGCGGTGCTGCGTTTCGGCGTCACCAAAGAAGATAATCATACGGACAACGTCGACAACCAACGGCTTACCTTTTCGGTCGCCGGCGAGCAACTCATAAAGGAGCGCGTCCGCATACACTTTGGTTTTGACCATCGCAATTTCACGGACGACCTGGCCGGCAACACAACCAGCTCCGATCTCGTGACCCTCGGGGCGCAGATTCAGGTTACGGACAAGCTTGACGTCTCGATCAAACGAGAACAGAACCTGGGCGAGGCCGATCCGACCTATCCCAATCAAACGACCCTCGCGGCAAATTACAAAGTTAGCGAGTGGGCCAAGATCTTTTTCACCCAGCGAATGGCTTCGGCAGCGATTATGCCGATCGGGGATTTCTCTCAAACGGGTTTCGCTGGAACCAATGCGCGGAGGGAAACTGCGCTCGGCGTAGAATCTCAGTTTGGGAAATATACAGCCCTGGTCGGCCGCTATCAGCTGGAGAACGGCGTCGATGGTGCGGATAGCTTTGCGGTGTTTGGAATGCAAAACCGTTTGCCGATCACCAAGGCATTGTCACTTCAACTTGGCTTCGAGCGCGGCTTTCATTTGGCAGGCAACGGCCAGAGCTTCAACAGCGCTACCCTCGGTTTCGGATGGACGCCAAACGAGGACTTCAAGGCTTCGGCGCATTACGAGTTTCGCGATCGCGGCGGCAATGGACAGCTGATCGCTCTGGGCGCCGCTGGACGAATTACCGAAGGGATTACCGCCCTGTCACGGATGCGTTGGTCGGAAAGTAACTTTGGCGGCCGGGAGAGTTCCGCAGTTGATGGTTTGGCGGCGATTGCCTTCCGCCCGCTCAGCTCAGATCGCGCCGGACTGCTCTTCAGTTTCAACCATCGGGCCAACTCGCAATCAGGCATTGCCGGCCTGGCCCCAATTCGCAATAGGCTCGACACTCTCGCTACCGACGGATACTACCAGGCGACGAAGCGCCTCGAAGTTTATGGTCGCTTCGCGTTAAGATTCGCGGCGAACGGCGAGCCCTCGATCCCGTTGGTTTCTACGTTCACTTATTTGACCCAGGCGCGCGCGCAATATCGTTTGACCAGCAGATTGGATTGGGCGGGAGAGACGCGTTTTATTTTCCAACCATCGTCGCAAACTCGCCGGTCGGTGTATGGAACTGAAATCGGACTCTGGGCCATCCCCGATTTGAGGCTGGGGCTGGGTTATAACTTCACTGCCGCGGGAGAGCCTGGGCTCGATCGCGCCATGCCGCGTAAGCAGGGGTTCTATTTCACCATCTCTTCCAAGCTTGCCAACCTCTTCGATCTCCTTGGTACTTCGAAAAATGGTTTAGACACAACGAGCGATACGCAAACTACCTTGCCGGAAAAGAAATGATTGGCCATTGACCTGGAGACATCTTGAAATAAGCAACGGCTGCCAGCCCAAAGTCGAAGCCACATCCCTGAACATGCCGAGAACCTTCACCAGGATAATCAACTTAAGAGCGACTACCTTTTTGGTAAACGCTGCTTTGTTGATCTTTCTAGTCGGGTTTGGCGCCGCCAAGACTGCATACGCCGGACTCACCATTACACCCACTTCATGGGATGTAGTTGGTCTTGATAGTAATAACCCGAGTAGCGGTCCCGATACGTTTCAAATCGGAGCGCGCATTTGCAACAACGGCGGTGCGGCCGTGACCAACGTCTCCGGCACCTTCATCTGGGATAGCGTTAACTCTTACATCAATCTCAAGGCGGCTGGGACTGCCGGAGTCGCGTCAC